>NZ_JBHXEN010000035.1:85446-92654 GCF_042724695.1 Streptomyces sp. NPDC127068
ACCGCTGGCGGACCGTCGGACGTCCCGCTTCCTCAAGTAGTCCCACCGAGCCGCGGCCCCGGGGCAGGCCCGCGCGGGGGGGGCCCCGGGGGGGCGCACCGGCCCCCGGGGGCCACGCCATTGAGTCGTGGTGGGCCGGTGTCAGCCGCCGAGCGCGCCGCCCGCGCCCGCCGATTCGATGTGCGTGACCATCGTGTCCGTCGAGAGGTGGATGACACCGTAGTCGTAGGCGTGCCGTCGGTAAACGACACTGGGCTCCTTCGTCTCGGAGTCGACGAAGAGATAGAAGTCGTGTCCGACCAGCTCCATCTCGTAGAGCGCCTGGTCGAGACTCATCGGGGCCGCCACATGGGTCTTCTCGCGGACGACGAGGGGGCCGTCGCCCTTGACCTCCAGCGAGCCGATCTTCCGGACGGGCACCCCGCCGCCGTCGGGCTCCTCGTCCCGGGCGATGGTGCCGTCCCCGTTGAGATGCGCGGCGTCGGGGACCACGTCGGCGACCTCAGCCGCGGGGATGCGGCCGTTGCCGCGGCGGGTGCGCCGCTTGTCGTGCTGCTTGCGCAGCCTCGCCTCAAGCTTGTCCGTCGCCAGGTCGAGTGCCGCGTACGGGTCGCTTGCCGCCGCCTCCGCCCGGATCACCGGGCCGCGGGTCCGGAGCGTGATCTCCACCCGGTCGGACCGATCGGCCTGCCGGGGGTTGGGCTCCTTGGACACCTCGACGTCGAGGCTGATCACCTTGCCGTCGAGCTTCTGGATCTTCTCCAGCTTCAGCTTCTCGGCCACGTGCTTCCGGAACCGCTCGGGCACCTCGGTCTTGCGGCCCTTGACGACGATGTCCACGCAGAACTCCGTTCCCGGATGGCCCCACCCACTCGGCGGGGCGTCTCCCTCTTGCACCAGGCCCCGGTGTTCCCGAGGCCACGGACTCGGTGACCTTCACCTCCTCCTCCCCCGAGGACAAGATCTCCACCCACCGTCCCTGGATGATTCTGAAAAACCACAGAACCCCAGGACACAGACAAGGCATTCCGATATACGAGGTCCGGCATCTGCCTTTCCCTCACAACCGAACATATCTCGCTCGGACGGATGGCGTCACCCTCCCTGTCGCCACACCTCCGTTCCTGCGAATAGAACCTCTCACTACCTGCAACGAAGCACCTTCCCGGTCAGTTCCGATTCATTTCGAAAGAATCCGGAGGGGCGGCCACGACGACGGCAGTCAGGTCTTTTACCCCGCCCGCGCCCGATAATGCACGAGCGGCTTCCGTCAATGACGCGCCGCTCGTCATCACATCGTCCACGATCACCACCCGCCCACTTTCCGAGAACAATGCGTCACCTCCCGTGACCAGGTACAGGGCACCGTCCAGGTTCGCCCGGCGCTCCCGCGTGCTGAGGCCCACCTGGTCCACCACGCCGCGCCGTTGCCGCAGCACGGGCACCACCTGCGCGACCCGCCCGGCCCGCCGCAGCGCCCCGGCAGCCGCCAACGCGATCCGGCGCGTCGGATCGTGTCCCCGGGCGCGGGTCGCGGCGCGCGAGGAGGGCATCGGGACCAGGTGGATCGTCCGGGGGGCTCCCCCCACCCCCGCCCCCTCCCCTCCCCCCGCCGCTTCCGCCGCTCCCGCCAGCGCCTCGCCCAGTGGCCTCGCCAGGCCGAGGGCGCCGCGCTCCTTGTGCGCGAGCACCAGCTCGCGCACCGCACCCTCGTACGGCGCTGCCGCGTGCACCACCGGCAGCCCGAACGGTTCGGGCCGTGGACGCACCCGCTGCGACGTCCCTCCGGTCAGCCGGACCCGGCACCGTGCGCACAGAGCCGTCCGGGGGGTACCGCAGCCGCCGCACCCGGTCGGCAGTACCAAGTCGGTGAAGTCCTGCCAGCAGCGCCGCATGACTCCACTGTGCCAAGGGTGGGAGGAGTCGGCCACCCCTGTGGACAAGGGCCTGTGGATAACTCGGCCTGACTGCTCTGACCAGCGGATACGCACAGTGAGCCGGAGGCGCGACCGTACCGGCGGGCAACGGTGTCGCCGTGCCTCCGCCCCACCAGGAGGGGCCGCGCGGGCCCTCACTCCCCGACGCTCCCGCCCTCCTGCGCACCGGATCACCCGATCGGGGTCGCCCGAGGGACGGAACACCCGTGCGCACGAGCGGCAGGTGCTCACGGTCCGGGCCGTCACGGGCGCACAGCCGCCCGGGGTGGGGCACCGGACAGGGAAGGGAAGGGGGTCACCCCGGATAGACGGGCGAGCTCCCGGTCTTCAGCACCGTGCGCCAGGGCTCCCCGGGGGGCAGCCGCACGATCCCGTCGTCGGAGTGGGCGACCAGCGGCAGCCGGTCGTCGTCGCTCGCGGCGATCTCCTGGACGCCGGTGAGCCCGGGCAGCGCCCCGCTCGCCGGGGTGGAACCGTCCGTGTGCACGTACCGGATCTGCTGCACACCGCCGCTTTCCCGGCCGACCACGACCAGTCGGCTGCCGCCCGCCCAGGACATGGCCGTGACCTCTTCCAACTGGGGTGCCACCGCCCGCGGTTCCAGCACGGCGACCTCGGTGGCCCCGGGCTCGTCGCCCGCTCCGCTGCTGTCGCCGCGGCCCGCCGCGGCACCGTCGTACCGGTCCCGCTCGACCCGGCCGATCCGTAGCGTCCGCTGGCCGTTCTGCTCCACGAGCAGCGCGATGCGCACCCCGTCGGCGGCGACCCGCACCGCTTCGATCCGGCTGCCCTCCATGCCCGGTATCCGGACGACGACCGGCGCCCCGGCGCCCTGGTGCAGCAGGTAGAGGCGCGGGTTGCGCGGGTCCTTGTCGGCGACCCACAGGTCACCGCGGCCGTCCCAACTCGGGGTGGTGAAACCGTCCTTCTCCGCCTTGGCCCTGCTGCGCAGCACGGGTTCGCCGAGCGAGGCCGCGGCGGCGAGCGCCCCGACGTAGAGCCTGCGGCCGTCCGGGGAGACCCCGGCGGCCCGCTCCTCGTCGCGCGACACGGCGGCCGTGCTGAGCGGCTGCTGTTCGGTGCCGAGCGGTCCGGGTACGGGTTCGGGGTCGGCGCCGGTGCTGACGCCCGGGAGGCGGACCAGCCGCTTCTTGGCGTCGAGGAAGTACTGGTAGTCGGGACGGCCGGCGGTGCGGTGCGGTGCGACGGTCTCCGCGCGGTCCGCGGTGAGGCGGCACAGCGGCGAACCGTCGGAGCGCTGGATCTCCACCTCTTCGATGCCGTTCGCGGCCCAGTCCTGGAGGGTGAAGATCAGTTGGGCGGCCATCTTGGTGCACTGCGGCTGTCCGACCCCGTTCGCGGCGGGTTCCATCGGCACCTTGAGCGTGTTGTGGCTGTCGGGTGCCAGCGACTCGGTGCCG
Organism: Streptomyces sp. NPDC127068; assembly: GCF_042724695.1. Classification (NCBI taxonomy): domain Bacteria; kingdom Bacillati; phylum Actinomycetota; class Actinomycetes; order Kitasatosporales; family Streptomycetaceae; genus Streptomyces; species Streptomyces sp. NPDC127068. The sequence goes on from NZ_JBHXEN010000035.1 coordinate 88,805, forward strand.
CTCTTGAGGCGCATGCGGCTCGGGAACTCCGAGCGGACGACCGGCGCCAGCCACTGCGTGGGCCCGTCCAGCAACAGCCGTACGGTCTGGGTGACCGGGTCCACGCGCTGGCGGACGTACACCGGATCGGCGACGAGGCGTTCCTGCCCCTGTCCCGGGGAGCCGTCGTCGGCGAAGTAGTACTTGTTGACCGGCCGGTAGATGCGCAGGAAGTCGGACTCGCCGAGGACGACGCCACGGGGCGGCCGGTCGATGCGCCACTGGTTCCCGGAGGCGCTGTCCTTGGTCAGGTGGACGGGCTGGCTGTAGGTGCCGTCGGCGGGGCGGTACGCCTGCTGGGCGTCGACGGTGGCGACCCGGGTGCCGGTGAGCGTGAAGACCCGGGTGTCTTTGCTGCCCGGGCGTTCGGGCGTGGTGTGGGGGCCGTCGGCGAGCACGGACGTCGCGACCTCGGGGCGCCACTCCTCGGACGCTTCCTTGGTGAGGTACTTGCGGGCCATTTCGAACTGCGGGTCGTCGCTGGTCAGGGACTCCAGGAAGCCCTGGACGATCTCCGCGGCCTCGGCGTTGTCGCGGGGCGGCATCGCGAAGACCCTGACCTGGGACTCGGGCATTTGGGAGGCTTCGACTCCGCGCAGGTCGCCGCTGTCGGGCATGGAGGCGCACCCCGCGAGCAGGGCGCCGCAGCAGGCCAGCACGGTGCCGCGCCACCGGGTCCGGGCCCCTCGTGCGCCTCGACCCCGCCGTGGTCCGGGCTCAGCCACGGGCCCCCTCCCCGTTCGCCGTGTGGTCCAGTGCCGTGCCGGCCGGTGCTCCGCCGTGCGCCGTTCGTGCGCCCCCGCTCCCGGGCGCGGCCCCGTTCCGGGAGGTTCCACCTCGCGGGGCCTCGTTGCGAGCGGTCTCGTTCGGGGCGGTGTCGCCGTGTGACGGGTCCGTCGGGCGGGGGACGACCCGGGCGCCGTTGCGGGGGAGGGCCGCCGGGTCCACGGCCGGGCCGCAGCGCGGCGGCGGGGACGGCATGCCCGATATCCCGGAGACGCCGGATATCCCGGCGACACCGGACCGTTCGGCGTCGGTGCCCGATCCGGTGGCGCCCTGCGCCGGTACGGTCGTCAGCACGCCCGCGGTCGACTTGCCGCCGGTCGGGGCGCCCCCGGTCGTCGCCGCTCCGGTCGGTACCGCGTCCCGGTTGCGTCGTGAGTCCTCGGGCTCCAGCGGTATCGGGGAGCCGCGCAGCGACTCGTCGGCGGTGCGGGGCAGGGTCAACCGGAACTGGGAGCCGCCGCCGGGCTCGCCCCACGCCTGGAGCCAGCCGCCGTGCAGCCGTGCGTCCTCCAGGGCGATCGACAGGCCGAGGCCGGTTCCGCCGGTGGTGCGTGCCCGGGCCGGGTCGGCACGCCAGAAGCGGCTGAAGACGCGGGTGGCCTCGCCGGGCTTGAGTCCGACGCCGTAGTCACGCACGGCGACGGCGACCGCGCCGCCCGCGGCGGCCAGCCGGACCACGACGTCGCGGCCCTCGCCGTGTTCGACGGCGTTGACGACGAGGTTGCGCAGGACCCGCTCGACGCGTCGGGCGTCGGCCTCCGCGACGACGGGCTGTTGGTCGCCGACGACCCGGACCCGGGTGCCCTTGCGCTCGGCGAGGGGTTCGGCGCCGCCGACGACCCGGCGGACGACCTCGCGCAGGTCTATCGGCTCGGCCTCCAAGGCCGCCGCGCCCGCGTCGAACCGGCTGATCTCCAGCAGGTCGGCGAGCAGTGCCTCGAACCGGTCGAGCTGGTCGGCGAGGAGCTCCGCGGAGCGCGCGGTGACGGGGTCGAAGTCCTCGCGGGCCTCGTGGATGACGTCGGCGGCCATCCGCACGGTGGTGAGGGGCGTGCGCAGTTCGTGGGAGACGTCGGACACGAACCGGCGCTGCATGCGGGAGAGCTCTTCCAGCTGCTGGATCTTGAGCTGGAGGTTCTGCGCCATCTTGTTGAACGCTTCGCCGAGGCGGGCGATGTCGTCCTCGCCGGTGACCTTCATGCGTTCCTGGAGGTGCCCGGCGGAGAGCCGTTCGGCGATGCCCGCGGCCATGCGGACGGGGGTGACGACCTGCCGCACGACGAGCCAGGCGATGGCGCCGAGGAGGACGACGACGAACAGCCCGGCGGTGGCGAGGGTGCCCTTGACCAGGCTGAGGGACTTCTCCTCCTGGGTCAGCGGGAAAAGGTAGTACAGCTCGTAGCGGTCGGTCTGCGGGCTGCTGAGCTGCTTGCCGATGGCGAGGCCCGGCTGCGAGGGGCGGCCGTCGTGGTAGACGATGCGGGTGTAGCTCTGCGAGACGCCGCTGTGGTCGTCGACGCGTTCGCGCAGGGCCGCGGGAACGCTGGCGGACGCGTCGACGTTGCCGGAGCCCCGGGGGGCGCGGGCGCTGCTGGTGCCGGTGCCGGTGCCGCCTTCGTTGAGCGGCGAGAGGGTGACGACGTTGAAGGCGCCCTCTCCGCTGCTGGACAGCTGCTGGACGAGGTCGTTGAGCCAGATCGCGGCGTTCTGGCCGGGCGACCCGTCCGGGGCGCCGCCCTCGGGGGTGGCCTCGCCGGCGGACCTGGCGCGGGACTCGGCGTCCTGGAACCCGCCGGTGGCCTGGCTCTGGGAGGCCGTGGCCTTGGCTTCGAGGAGGCCGTTGCGGACCTGGCCGATGACGACGAAGCCGAGCAGCAGCACGACGCCGAGGGACATCAGCAGGGTCGTCACCACGACCTTGAGTTGGATGTTGCGGCGCCACAGCCGTACGGCGGGCAGCAGCGGGCGGCGCACCCAGCGGGCGAAGAGCCTCAGGACCGGGCTGCCCTGGACTCCGCCCTGGAGCAGGAGTCCGCTGTCGAGGAGCTGCCGGAGCCGGGCGCGCGGAGTGTTCCGGGCGACAGGCCGGCCGGCCCCGGCACCCGGAACACCGGGTGCCGGGGCCGAGACGGTGCTGTCGTCCCTGGGCATGTCAGCTCGGTCCGGCCTTGTAGCCGACGCCGCGCACGGTCACCACGATCTCGGGGCGCTCGGGGTCCTGCTCGACCTTGGAGCGCAGCCGCTGCACGTGGACGTTGACGAGTCGGGTGTCCGCGGCGTGCCGGTAGCCCCAGACCTGCTCCAGCAGGACCTCACGGGTGAACACCTGCCACGGCTTGCGGGCGAGCGCGACCAGCAGGTCGAACTCCAGCGGGGTCAGGGCGATGGACTGGCCGTCCCGCTTCACCGAGTGACCGGCGACGTCGATGACGAGGTCCCCGATGGCCAGCTGTTCCGGTGCGGGTTCTTCCGAGCGCCGCAGTCGGGCCCTGATCCGGGCGACCAGCTCCTTCGGCTTGAAGGGCTTGATGATGTAGTCGTCGGCGCCGGACTCCAGGCCCACGACGACGTCGACCGTGTCGCTCTTTGCTGTGAGCATGACGATCGGTACTCCGGATTCCGCCCTGATCAGACGGCACACCTCGATGCCGTCGCGGCCGGGCAGCATCAGATCGAGGAGGACCAGATCCGGCTTGGCCTCCCGGAAGGCGGCCAGCGCCTTGTCGCCGTCTGCGACGAACGACGGTTCAAAACCTTCACCACGCAGCACGATGCCGAGCATCTCGGCCAGTGCTGTGTCGTCGTCGACGACAAGGACTCGTCCCTTCATAAACGACATCATCCCATTAGCTCATCGTTACCTGGCGTGACCTGACACACAGACCGGCGCGTGCCGGTGCTGTGACGGTGGGCGACGAGGCGCCCACCTACGCGGTGGGCCGCGCGCCCGCCCGGGCCCCGCATTACACCGCCGGCGCCCCCCCCCCCAAACGGGGGCGGCCGGGGGGGTTATAACAAAAACCAA
>NZ_JBHXEN010000036.1:0-69372 GCF_042724695.1 Streptomyces sp. NPDC127068
GCAGTGTGTGTTTTTGTTGTGATTGTTACCACACATCCCGGGGGGGGGGGTTGTGTTTAACGGGGGGGGGCGCGAACCCGGGGGGGGGCCGCGGGCCGGCCGGGGTCGACGGGCCGGACGCGGGGGAGCCCGGTGGGTCCGCGGCCCCTCGAACCGGCCGCACGGCACACGACGGCCCCAGGGCCGAGCGCCGCGGGTCTTTGCGCCGCCCCGGACGGGGCCGGCGCCCGATCAGACCTCCCCGCCCCGCCGGTGTCACGGCGGGGCCCGCCACGAGCGGGGGCACCCGACCCGGGGAGCGGCAACACGCAGTGAGAGAGGAAACCCCCATGGACGTCCGCGGTTACGAGACCGGCCCGATCACGGCGGAAGCGGCCTTCACCTCCGACTTCCCCCTGGACGACCGCTACTCCACCCAGGACCTCGTCGACATGTTGGAGCGCGAGCGCCCCCACATGGACATCCGCCCCGGCATGCGCCACAAGTACACCCCGCTCCGCTTCGACCCGGCCACCGGCGTCAAGTACATCGGCGGGCGCTACCTCTTCGACACCTGGGAGAACGTCCTCGACTACGACCACTTCACCAACGAGGAGCTCTTCCCGGAGCCCGGCGTGAAGTTCTGGTCGCGCTTCCCCGGCGTGGACAAGCACTACTGGAAGGTCACCGGCGCGCACGACTTCAAGCCGATGGCCACCGCCCACCACATCAACCGGTTCGAGCGCTACTCCTACACGGACGAGAACGTCGAGCAGCTGCTGGCGGAGGTCTGGCCGACCATCCGTGACGAGGCCGAGCAGCAGGGCCTGTCCAGCGTCTGGCTGATGTTCCAGCCGGAGGAGAAGCAGATCGGCATCCTCACCGTCGCCGAGAAGGCCGGTGACGCCGATCAGTCCGTCGCCGTCTCCAAGGGGCTGGAGCACCTGGAGCGCCTGGACGCCTTCGGCCGCTTCCTGCCCGCGCAGCTCGGCACCGAGCAGCTGATGGACCGGACCAGCCTGATCATCTCGTCCTGGCTGCCGGAGTCCCGGGCGCTGGGCGGGGCGCACTCGTCCTTCGACGTGTCCCCGCCGCACCCGACGCCGCAGATCTGACCCGGTCACCGGCAGGAACGGGCACCCGGCCGGAACCTCCCACGGTTCCGGCCGGGTGGCCCCTCCGCCGGATCTCCGGCCGGGGCCGTCCGGAGTCCGTCGCAGCCGACCACCGAACACGGCCCGCCCTCCGTCCCCGGAACCGGGCGGGCCCCGACCCCACCACCCCCGCGCGGGGACCACCCCGGCCCGCGCCCACCGCGAGAGAACCGTCATGACCCGCTACTCCGACACCCCGCTCTCCGTCCTCGACCTCTCCCCGATCCGCAAGGGTCGGCCCGCCGCCGAGGCGTTGGAGAACACCGTCGCGTTGGCCCGCGCCGCCGAGGCGTACGGATACCGACGCTTCTGGATCTCCGAGCACCACAACACCGCGGCGATGGCCAGCTCCGCGACCTCGATCATCATCGGCCGGGTCGCCGCGGCCACCGACCGGATCAGGGTCGGCTCGGGCGGCGTCATGCTCCCCAACCACGCCCCGTACGTGGTCGCCGAGCAGTTCGGCACCCTCGCCACCTACCACCCGGGCCGCATCGACCTCGGACTCGGCCGGGCCCCCGGAACCGACCCCTGGACCACCCGCGCCCTGCGGCGCGAGCACCCGAGCGGCGCGGACTTCCCCGAGCAGTTGGCCGAACTCCGCGGGTACCTCGCTCCCGGCAGCCCGGAGTGCAAGGTCCGCGCGATCCCCGGTGAGGGCGTCGAACTGCCCGTCTACGTCCTGGGTTCCAGTTCCTTCGGCGCGGCCCTCGCCGCCCGGGAGGGCCTGCCCTTCGTCTTCGCCTCCCACTTCGCACCCGAGCAACTGGGCACCGCACTGGACCTCTACCGTGCCACCTTCCGCCCCTCGGCGGCCCTGGCACGGCCGTACGCCGTCGTCGCGGCCAACGCGGTCGTCGCCGACACCGACGACGCAGCCGTACGGATCTTCAGCACGATGCAGCAGAAGTTCCTCACCCACTTCCGGGGCGGCATGGAGTTCCTCCCGCCGGTCGACGACATCGACGCCGTATGGGCCCCGCAGGAGGCACGGATGGTGAACGCCATGCTGGCCGAGTCCTTCATCGGCGCGCCGCACACCGTACGCCGCGGGCTGGAGGACCTCGTCGACCGCACGGACGCCGACGAACTGATGCTCGTCAGCGAGGCGTGGGACTTCGACGCCCGGCTGCGCTCGTACGAACTGCTCGCCGAGACCTGGCAGCCCTGACCACCCCCCGCACCCACGAAAGGACCCGTCGTGCACGCGCCCACCGCCCTCTTCGAACCCGTCCGCCTCGGTGACCTCACTCTGCCCAACCGCATGGTCATGGCGCCGATGAGCCGTGCCCGCGCAGCCGTCGACGGCACTCCCGGCACTCTGATGGCGGACTACTACGCGCAGCGCGCGTCGGCGGGGCTGATCGTGGCCGAGGGCACCCATCCGCTCGCGGTCGGGGCCATCGGTCCCGACGCGCCGGGCCTGTTCACCGATGCGCACCAGGACGGCTGGGCGCGGATCGCGGACGGGGTGCACGCGGCCGGCGGACGCCTCTTCGTCCAACTCATGCACGCGGGGCGGCTGGCCCACCCGGACTTCCTGCCCGCGGGGGCCCGTCCGGTCGCCCCCTCGGCGGTCGCCGCCCGGGCCCTCGTCCACACCTCCGGCGGCCGGGCGCCGGCCGTGCTCCCGACCGCCCTCACCGCCGCCGGGATCGAGGAGCTGATCGACGGCTTCGGCCGCTCCGCGGGCCGGGCGGTCGCCGCCGGGCTCGACGGGGTGGAGGTCCACGCCGCCAACGGCTATCTGCTCCACCAGTTCCTCGCCGAGAACGCCAACCTCCGCACGGACCGCTGGGGCGGGGACGCCGAGGGGCGCATCCGTCTCACCGTCGCGATCACCGAGGCGGTGGCCGAGGCCATCGGCCCGCACCGCGTCGGAGTGCGCATCTCGCCGTCCCACCCGTTCGGCGATCTGACGGAAGCCGACCCGTACGCCACCTACACGGCCCTCGTCCGCGCCCTCGCCCCGCTGGGGATCGCGTACCTCCACCACGGCGAGACGGGCACCGAACTGGACCGCGCGGTACGGGAACGGTGGCCCACCGCGCTGATGGTCACCCCGCTCCCGGCCGACCGGGACAGACCGGAGGCCGCCGCACACTCCCTCGCGCACGGCGCGGACCTCGTCTCCTTCGGCCGGGACTTCCTCGCCAACCCCGACCTGGTCGCCCGCTGCCGCATCGGCGCACCCCTCAACGCAGTGCGCCGTGCGGGTTTCTACGGCGGGGGAGCCCACGGGTACACCGACTACCCCACCCTCGCCGGCCCGTAAATTGAATCGACGGCACCGGAGGACCCTGGCATGGTGACGCACCATGACGGACTTCGCACCCTTGACGGCCGCCGACGTACGACTGATGCAGGGCCTGGCGCAGCGCGTCACCGCCGTTCGCCGCGACCTGGTGAACGCCGATGCGAGCTTCGGCGAGCTGGCCTGGAACTGGGGCAAGGGGCAGGCCGCCCACAGCGCGGGTTGGCGCCGCCGACTGTGGTTCTCCGACGGTGACCTGGTGGCGTGGGGCTGGGCCTTCCTGCCGTACCGGGTACGGCGCAGCGACGGGTCGGTGCGGGAGGTCACCGACGCCTATCTGGCGTACCAGGTGCACCCCGACCACCCCGGGCTGGTGGACGAGGTGATCGACGGGTACGAGGGCGTGGCCGGCAACGTCGAGCGCACGGTGGTGCCGAGCGCCGCCGACGGGTACGCCCTGGAGCGGTGGGCGGCACACGGCTACGCGACCGACCCGGCCGCGCTCGGCGACACCGGTTCCTGGACCCAGCTCAACGAGCGGGACCTCACCGAGCTGGAACGGCCCCTCCTGCCGGACGGGTTCCGGTTCCGCACCGCCGACGAGGCCGGGCCCGAGGCCGCGGTCCGGGCCCACCAGGACGCCTGGGCCCCCTCGACGTACACGGCCGAGAGCTACGAGGGCGTCCGACTGACGGCGGGGTACCGCGATGACCTGCACGTCCTCGTGGAGGCGCCGGACGGCACGATGGCCTCCTCGACGATCATGTGGCTCGACGAGGCCAACCGGACCGCCGAGTTCGAGCCCGTCGGGACGCATCCCGACTACCGGCGGCTGGGGCTGGGCCGGGCGATGCTGCTGCACGGGATGGGGCTGGCCCGCGCGGCCGGAGCCGCCCGCATGACGGTCGCGTGCCTGGGGGCGCCGGGGCACCCCCAGGCACGCGGGCTGTACTACGGCGTCGGGTTCCGGGAACTCTCCCGGGACGCGCCGCTCATCAAGACCTGACGGCCGGTCGGTTCAGCGGCGCGAGGTGACCACCACGGCCGGGCCGACGGGGTCGGTGTCCGGTCCCGGGAACTTGCCCGCCACGTCGAAGGTCCGCCCGCGCGCCGCGATGTCCACCGCGGCGAACTCCGCGCCCCCGGTCGCGTGCAGGTTCAGCGACTTCCAGGTCGATCCGGTGCGCTCCAGCGCCTTCGGCGCCACCGGTCCTCCGCCTTCGGCGAGGACCACGGGGTGGCCGCCGCTGACGGTCACCGACCGCAGCGGAGCGACGCCCCGGGGCAGCGGCACCTCCGTCCAGGTGCCCCCGCTCAGCCGCAGCACCAGACCGCGGGCCGCAGCGCCCGGCGCCTTGGCCCGGCCGACGGCCCACGCCTCGCCGTGCGGCCCGGACGCCACGCCGTTCAACCGCACCCGCTCCGCGCCGAGGTCGGGCGCGGGGGCCTTGCGCCAGGCGGTGCCGTCGTAGTGGAGCAGGACCGGCCGCGACCAGGCTTCGTTGAACGCCTCGCCCACCGCCCACACGTCGTCGTGCGCGCGTGCCGTGACGCCGGAGAGGGTCCAGTTGCCGCCGGGTCCCTCCCCGACGTCCGGGAGCACCGCAGGTGTCCACCGCTTGCCGTCCCAGTGCTGGAGTTCCCCGACCACCTTGACCACGTGCTCGGGATCGGGAACGGAGGACCAGCCCGCGGCCCAGGCGTCCCGGGCGTCGCGGGCGTCGACGGAGAGGAACCCGGCGGTCATGGTCTGCGCGGGGACGGGCGCCGTGGCGGTCTTCCACGCCCTGCCGTCCCAGCGCTGGGTGATGATCCCGCCGGCTTCCTGGACGTAGTCGCTGACGACCAGGGCGTTGCGCGGCGAGGACGCGTCGACGTCGTTGAAGCGGACGTCGTACGAGCCGGGTAGGGACGCGGTCGGCAGCGGCTTCCAGTGGCCGCCCGTCCGGTCGTCGCGCTCCCAGAGGGTCGGGACCGTGCGCGGATAGCGCTCGCCCTCCCGTTCGGAGCGGATGCCCGCCGCCCAGGTGGTGTGGGCGTCGGGACGCGTGACGGCGAAGGCGTGGGCGTCGGTCTCGGTCAGCTGCGACGTGGTCCACGTGCCGCGCGGCTCGACTCCGGACGGCGCCGGGTTCGCGTACGCGGGGGTGGCCGACACGACCACCGCGACGGCGGCGCACAGGGTGCGCACGGTCCGGCGGGGGCGGGTCGGGTGGGTTGCGGTCATGCTCGGGCCTTTCACGGGGACGTTCGGTGGTACGACGCGTCCCGGGCCGTGCGACACGGCCCGGGACGCGTCGCGTCACCTGTTGCTGTCCGCGGGCGATCTTGAGTTCCCGAACGACCGGCACCGCTGCCGTCGGTGGGTCAGCTGCAGGTGAGGTAGTCGTAGGAGGCGGCCCTCATGACCCCGTTGCGGTCGGGGAAGAGGTAGTGGCCGGACCCGGTACGGACCATGGGGAAGCTGTTGGTGCTGTCCCCCTGGTAGCGCAGCTGGACGATCGCGCCGTTCGTGTTGTAGTCGCCGCTCACGTAGGTGATCCCGTAGTCCCGGAACGCGCCCGCCCCGGCCTTGTTGAAGGTGTCCTTGCCGACCGCTCCGTCCGCCGACAGCCACATGAGCTGTTGGAACTGCTTCGTGGCGTTGGCCGTCTTCTGGCCGAAGATCCCGTCCACCTCCCTGAGCTCCAGCAGCCCGTGGAGGTGCAGGATGCGCTGCCACAGGCAGGTGGCGTTGGAACGGGCGTGGCCGGCGTAGGGGTTGACCGACAGGATGCCCTCGTCGCTCCAGTCGTCACGGTAGTGGCCACCACCGTTGATGAAGGGCAGACCGGTGTAGGTGCCGCCGGTCGCCGCCGAGGCGGGGGTGGCGCTCATGCCGATCACCGCCGCCGTCAGCGCCGCGATGGCGGATGCGGCGGTCCTGAGCCGGGTGCTGGAGAAGTTCATGGGTTCCCTTGCTTCGCTCGGTCTCGGCCCTGCCTCGAACGGCCGGGGCTCTCGCGGGTGACCGCCTCGGCGCGGCGCACGTCTGGCGACGGGCCGCCGGGGTCACCCGACGCGATGTCAATCTACGAAGCCGCCGCGGCGCGCATACAACTCGGAAGGCGCGGGCCAACAAGCGCCGGTAACGCTTTCCCGGGGGGAAGTGCCGGGCCCGGCTGGGGTGTTGGAGGGACCGTCGCTCAAGCCAGTTCGTTCTCCCAGTTCCTGACGTAGGTACCGGGCGTCTGGCCGAAGTACCGGCGGAACGCGAGGATGTAGCCGTTGGTGCTGAACCCCACCCACGCCGCGACCGCGGACACCAGGTGCCCCTGCTCCAGGAGCGTCAGGGAGTGGTTGAGGCGCAGCCGGGTCCGCCACTCCGACAGGGGCAGGCCGGTCTCGGCCCGGAACGCGCGGCGCAGACTGGTCGAGTTCGTGTAGGTCGCCTGGGCCCATTCGGTCGCGGTCCTGGCGTCGCTCGGTGTCCTGGCCAGTTCTTGTGCCACGTAGGACGTGGCCAGCCCGGTGGGCTGGGGCAGTGGCAGACGGTTGGCGCGGCAGGCGGTCAGTGCGGAGAACACGTCGGGGTTGTCGGGTCCGGTGCTGCTGCGCATGCGGGCGAGCAGCAGGTGGCGCTGGTCGTTCGTCGTGTTCAGGGTGGTGACCCGCCGGAAGGGGAGGCGGAACGAGGAGGCGTAGAAGACCTCCACCGCGATGACGGAGTCGGTGCCGAAGCGCGCACTGTGCGGGACGCCGGCGGGTATCCACAGGGCCACCGACCGCGACAGCCCGTGCTCCTCGCCCACCGCGTTGACGGCGATCTCCCCGCTCGAAACCCACAGGAACTGGTGGTAGGCGTGGACGTGCAGGGGATGCCCCGTCGGGGTGATGAACTCGTCGTCCGGGTGGATGGCGGGCGACGCGGGTCCCGGTGGGGGTCCGTCCTCCGGGTGTGTCTCGTCCAACGAATCCCCCAACTTCCGCAAGGTCGAACAGCGACACCCGAAGTGTAGGCTCGGCCGATCGGCCCCCATCCGGCCGGGACCGGGTCCCGAGGCTCCTCGGGGCGTGACCCGCCCGGCGGAAGGGGTGCGCATCGGTCTGCGGATTCGCAGGGAGCTGCGCCGTATAGCCTGGGGAAATGCTGACAGAAGTCACAGCGACCCGTTACATCACGCCCCTGCGGGAAGGCGGCTCGCTCCCGGGACTCGTCGAGGCCGACGACCTCGGTACGTACGCGATGAAGTTCACCGGTGCCGGGCAGGGGCGCAAGACCCTCGTCGCCGAGGTGCTGTGCGGGCTGTTGGCACGGCGGCTCGGGCTGCGGGTCCCCGAACTCGTCGTGCTCGCCCTGGACCCGGTGCTCGGCCTCGGCGAACCCGACCCCGAGGTGCAGGGCCTCCTGAAGGCCAGCGGCGGACCCAACCTCGGCATGGCGTACCTGTCGGGCGCCCTCGGGTTCGACGCCCTGGCCTACACGGTCGACGCCGGGGAGGCCGGACGGATCGTGTGGTTCGACGCACTCGTGAACAACGTCGACCGGTCCTGGCGCAACCCCAATCTGCTCGTCTGGCACGGCGACCTGTGGCTCATCGACCACGGCGCCAGCATGATCTGGCACCACAACTGGCCGACCGTCAGCGCGTCGACGGCCCGGCCCTACGACGCGACGGAGCACGCACTCGCCCCCTTCGCCCCCGACGTGGTGTCCGCCGCGGCGGAGTTGGCCCCGCTGGTCACCGCGGAGCTGCTGCACGAGGTGGCCGCCGGCGTTCCGGACGCCTGGCTGGTCGGCGAGGAGGGCTTCGACGGCCCCGACGCCGTGCGGGACGCCTATGTGGCGGCGCTGCTGTCCCGTGCGCCGGACGTCCACCGGCGCATCACCCTCGGTCCGCCCGATCCACGTCTGGCCGGACGCCCGGCGGGTTGGTCGGTGACGACCCCCGAGGCGACGACCCCCGAGGCGACGACCCCCGGGGCGACCGCCTCCGAGGGGGTCGGCCGATGAGCGCGGGGGACGTCTTCGAGTACGCCCTGCTGCGGGTGGTGCCCCGGGTGGAACGCGGGGAACTGATCAATGCGGGGGTCGTCGTGTACTGCCGCGCCCGGTCGTTCGTGGCCGCCCGCACGCAGCTGGACGAGACGCGCCTCCTCGCCCTGGACCCGGCGGTCGACCTGGCCGGGGTGCGGGCCGCGTTGCGGGCCGTGGAGCAGGTGTGCGCGGGCGGCGAGGCGGCGGGCCAGGCAGCGCGCGACGACGCGGGGCGCCGGTTCCGCTGGCTCGTCGCACCGAGGTCCACCGTGGTGCAACCGGGCCCCGTGCACACCGGACTGACGGCCGATCCACGGGCCGAGTTGGAGCGGCTGGTGGAGACGCTGGTGCGCTGACGCCCCGGTCCGTCGGGGGAGCGGCCGGCCCGTCGGGAGCCGGTCCGGGCGGTGTCGCGCCCGATGCCGTTGACACCGGGTGCCGGGGCTTCTAGCGTCACGTCCGCCGACAGTACTGAGCGGTAGCTCACCCCTTCCGGGGTGGCGCCGGGTCGCCCGGGCCGGCCGTGGCGGCCCGCTGCACGGCGTACGGCGAGGCCGTCCCGAGGACGAGGAGTGTGCATGTCCACCACTGAACAGCGCGTGGCCGTGGTGACCGGCGCGGCCCGGGGCATCGGTGCCGCGACGGCCGTACGGCTGGCCGCCGAGGGCCGGGCCGTCGCCGTGCTGGACCTCGACGAGGCCGGGTGCGCGGACACCGTCGCGCAGATCGTCGACGCGGGCGGCCGGGCCCTCGCCGTGGGCTGCGACGTCACGGACGAGGCACAGGTCGGGGCCGCCGTGGAGCGCATCGCCGGGGAGCTGGGCGCGCCGACCGTCCTGGTGAACAACGCGGGCGTCCTGCGGGACAACCTGCTCTTCAAGATGAGCGCCGCCGACTGGGACACCGTCCTGGGCGTGCACCTGCGCGGGGCGTTCCTGATGACCAGGGCGTGTCAGAAGCACATGGTGGACGCCGGCTTCGGCCGGATCGTCAACCTGTCCTCGTCGTCCGCGCTCGGCAATCGGGGACAGGCCAACTACGCCGCCGCCAAGGCCGGCCTCCAGGGCTTCACCAAGACCCTCGCCATCGAGCTCGGCAAGTTCGGCGTCACCGCCAACGCCGTCGCTCCCGGATTCGTCGTCACCGACATGACCAGGGCCACCGCCGAGCGCGTCGGGATGGGCTTCGAGGACTTCCAGGCCGCCGCCGCGACCCAGATCCCCGTGCAACGGGTGGGGCGTCCCGAGGACATCGCCCGTGCGATCGCCTTCTTCACCGGCGAAGCGGCCGGGTTCGTCTCCGGCCAGGTCCTGTACGTGGCCGGAGGTCCCCTCGACTGAACCGACCGCCGCGCTCCGGCGTGCGCCGGCCGGGGGGTGTCGACCGCGGACGGGTCCTGCCCGCGGTCGACTCCGCGGGCCCTATTCGCGGTCCGCGCCGGGCGGTCCGCGGGAGCCCGGGGCACGTGGTGCGTCGCGCCCGTAACCGCGTGATCGCATCGGTATCGGCATCCCTGTGCAGAGACGGTTCTTCTGTGCAGACGCTGCGATATGGTCGGCCGGCCCCCCTGATTCAGCCGATCGAGGAGCGTGCGCGTGTTCGTCCGGTTCCGGTGTGTGCGGCACGTGGCGGCCGTGGTGTCGATGTGCGTGGTCGCCGGGTGCGGGTTCGTTTCGGAGAGTGCCTCGGGCGCCGATCAGAAGATCACTGTGGGAACGACCAGCGCTCCCAGCACCCTGGACCCGGCAGCGTCCTGGGACGGTTCCTGGGAGCTGTTCCGGAATGTCTACCAGACCCTCCTCAGCTATCCGGCGGGCGCCTCCGAGCCCGAACCCGACGCGGCCCGGTGCGCGTTCACGGACGAGTCGAAGCGCAGCTACTCCTGCACCCTCAAGGAGGGGCTCCGCTTCTCCGACGGCGACGCCCTCGACGCCCGCGCGGTCAAGCACAGCATCGACCGCATCGTGCGGATCAACGTCCCCGGCGGCCCCAAGGGGCTGCTGGGCAGCCTGGACCGGGTGGAGACGCGGGGCGAGCGGACCGTGGTCTTCCGCCTCAGGCAGCCCGATGCGACGTTCCCGTTCGTCCTGGCGACCCCCGCCATGTCGATCGTCGATCCGCGCGAGTACCCGGCCGACGCGCTCCGCACGGAGCAGGAGGTCACCGGCTCGGGCCCCTACGTCCTCGCCGCCTACGAGGAGGGACGACGGGCCCGGTTGGTCAGGAACGGCCACTACCGGGGTTATGCGCAGCGCAAGAACGACGAGGTGACCCTCCGGTACTTCCAGGACTCCGCCTCCATGGTGCAGGCGTTGCACGACGAGGAGATCGACGTCACCTACCGGGGACTGGCCGCCGAGGACGTCATCGCGCTCCAGAGCAACGACCCCGACGACGGCGTGCAACTCGTCGAGGGGGCCGGCACCGAGATCAGCTACCTCGTCTTCAACCCCGAGGACCGGTGGGCCCGCAAGACCGCCGTCCGTCGGGCCGTGGCCCAGATCATCGACCGCAGCGCCCTCGCGCACAAGGTCTACAAGGACACCGTCGACCCGCTCTACTCCATGATCCCCAGCGGGCTGCCCGGCCACACCACCGGGTACTTCGACGACTTCGGCGACCCCGACCCGGACCGGGCCGCCGACCTCCTCGCCGCCGCGGGCATCGTCGAACCGGTACCGCTCGACCTGTGGTTCACCACCGACCGGTACGGTTCGATGACCGAGCCCGCCTTCCGGGAGATCGCGAGCCAGTTGGAGGAGTCCGGACTGTTCGAGGTCACCCTGAAGAGCCGTGCCTGGAAGACCTACGAGGCCGGGTACCGCAGGGGCGAGTACCCCGTCTTCGGACGGGGCTGGTTCCCGGACTTCCCTGACCCCGAGAACTTCATCGCCCCCTTCGTCGGCGAACGCAACGCGCTCGGCACCCCGTACCCGGTGCCGGAGATCACCTCCGTGCTGCTGCCGCGGTCCCGGCGCGAGGCGGACCGCTCCGCCGTGGTCGCCGACTTCGAGCGGGCCCAGCAGATCCTCGTGGACGACGCCCGGCTGCTGCCGCTGTGGCAGGGCCGGCAGTACGTCGCGGCGAGCGAGGAGATCTCCGGGAGCGAGCGTTCCCTCGATCCGTCCACGGTCATGCTGCTGTGGGAGCTGCGTCGGAAAACCAGCTGGTAGTACCGGGAATGGCGCGCGTTGTCAGTGGAGGCCGGTAGGTTCTGTCGTTGTGGGGGTGGCCGTGGCGAACGGTCGCCGAATGACCGTATTCCGGAGGATGTTCACGTGACCGACACCGCTCTGCTGCCCGACTCCTGGCGCGGCGTCCTCGGTGAGGAACTGGGGAAGCCGTACTTCAAGGAGCTCACCGAGTTCGTGGAGGGGGAGCGGGAGAACGGCCCCGTCTACCCCCCGCGCGACGAGGTCTTCGCGGCACTGGAGGCCACCCCGTACGACCAGGTGAAGGTCTTGATCCTGGGCCAGGACCCCTACCACGGTGAGGGCCAGGGGCACGGCCTGTGCTTCTCCGTGCGGCCGGGTGTGAAGACCCCGCCCTCGCTGCGGAACATCTACAAGGAGATGAACGCGGAGCTGGGGCACCCCGTACCGGACAACGGCTATCTGATGCCCTGGGCCCGCCAAGGAGTGCTCCTCCTGAACGCGGTGCTGACGGTCCGGGCCGGCGAGGCCAACTCCCACAAGGGCAAGGGCTGGGAGCGGTTCACCGACGCGGTCATCCGCGCGGTCGCCGACCGTCCGGACCCGGCCGTGTTCGTCCTGTGGGGGAACTACGCCCAGAAGAAGCTGCCCCTCATCGACCAGGAGCGGCACGTGGTGGTGAAGGGCGCCCACCCGTCCCCGCTGTCCGCGAAGAAGTTCTTCGGATCGCAGCCCTTCACCCAGATCGACGAGGCCGTGGCCCAGCAGGGGCACGCCCCGATCGACTGGCGGATTCCCGACCTGGGCTGACGCCGTGTCCCGGGCGCGGCTCCCCCTTCTCGGGGGGCCGCGTCCCGGCACGTCCCACGGGCTCCGGCCCGCTCGGCGGAGGGCACCTCTGGACCAGCGGTGCGTATGGACCAGCGGTGCGTACGCCACCCGCGCCTGCCCCGCACCGGCGACCGCGGCGGGTTAGCGTCGACCGGCGGGTCCCCCGGTGTGCCGGAGCCCGATCGATGGCGGCGACCCGGTGGACGGCGGAGGCAAGGGTGACGGAACCGCAGGAACGGTCAGCACGGGACGAGGTCACGATGACCCGCATCGGGCAGGCCGTCATGCTGCACCACGGAGGCGACCGCGAGGAGGCCCGGGACCGCTTCCTCGCCCTGTGGGCGGAGATCGTCGAGAACGGGAACCCGCTGCACCGCTGCACCCTCGCCCACTACCTGGCGGACACCCAGGACGACCCGGAGGCCGAACTGGCCTGGGACCTGCGGGCCCTGTCCGCCGCCGAGGAACTCGCCGACGGCCGGGTGCCGCCGCACGCCCTGGCGCCGGCCGCCCGCGCCTTCTACCCGACGCTGCACCTGAACCTCGCGGCCGACTACGCGCGACTCGGTCGCCGGGAGGCCGCCCGCAGCCATCTGAGACTGTCGAGCGGAGCCCTGGACGCGCTCGGCCGCGACGCGCACGGCGAGGCGGTCCGGTCGGCCATCGTCCGGCTGGGCCGCCAGCTGGACGGAGACCCGCCCCCCGACCCGGGGCCCGTTCGGCCCGCGCCGTAACGCACGGACCTAACGCGCCGTCATGCCCGTCAGGAGCTCCCGGCACCCGGCCCGCAGCTCCTCCAACGAGACGGGCCGGGCGTGTGCCGAACCGGCCACGTAGGAGAACATCACACCCTCGGCCCAGGCGATCAGCGCCAGTGCGTGCCGTGCGGGGTCGGGCGAGCCGAGCGCGGTGACCAGGGCCAGGAGGGGTTCCCGGAACTGTCGCCCCGTGTCGTCGAAGAGCTGCCGTAGCGCCGGGCGCCTGGTGGCCTCCAGGGCCAGCTCGTAGCGGCACACCAACAGGTCCCGGTGGTGCGTCAGATAGCGGTGCAGCGCCTGGGCCATGCCCTCGGCGAGCGCCTCGACGCCACCGGCGGGGTCCGCCAGCTCCCGCACCCTCAGGACCCGCCCCTCACGTTCCGCGAGCCGGTGGTTCGCCACCTCCAACAGCGCCTGTCGGGTGCGTGCGTGGTTGGAGGTCGAACCCTGGGGGAGTCCGGCCGCCGCGTCCACCGCCCGGTGGGTCAGCCCGCGCATCCCGCGTTCGGCCAACAGGGCGAGCGCGGTGTCGGCGATGAGCGCGGCGCGCTCCGAACCGGACGGTGCCCCGGACGGGCGAGCGGGCCGGCGGTCGGGCGAAGCGTGGGATGCGGGCACCGCCCCAACCTACCCCTTTCACTACAGCTGTAGTACGTTCGAGGAATCCAGCACTACGCCTGTAGTAGACGGAGGGGTCGTGTCACAGCAGCACGCAGTCGTCCTCGGGGGCGGAATCGGTGGCCTCACCACCGCCGTGGCCCTGCACCGGCGCGCTTGGCACGTCACCGTGCTGGAACGCGCCCCTTCGATCGAACCCGTCGGCGCGGGCATCGCCCTGGCCCCCAACGGGCAACGGGCACTGGACGTCATCGGCCTCGGCGACGAGATCCGGGCACTCGCGGCCTGGCAGGGCTCGGGCGGGCTCCGCACGCCCCGGGGGCGCTGGCTGACCCGGCTGGACGCCGAGGCCGTGACCGAACGCTTCGGCGGGCCCCTGGTGCTGCTGCACCGCGCCGACCTGATCGCCCGCCTCGCCGCCGAGCTGCCGCCGGACCGGCTGCGCACCGGCTCGCCCGCCGCACTCGTGGCACCCGGGGCGCCCGGCGCCGCACGAGCCGTGGTGCGCACACCGGACGGAGACCTCCACGCCGACCTGGTCGTCGCCGCCGACGGCATCCGCTCCGCCACCCGGCGGGTCCTCTTCCCCGAGCACCCGGGCCCCCGCTACTCGGGGTTCACCACCTGGCGGTTCGTCGCCCCCACCCCCGGCCGGCCCTTCGCACCCCACGAGACGTGGGGGCGCGGCTCCCTGTGGGGGGCACACCCGCTGGCCGACGGCCGGGTCTACGCGTACGCCGCCGCCCTCGCCCCCGCAGGCGCGACCGCCCCCGACGAACACGCCGAACTGCGGCGACGGTTCGCCGACTGGCACGACCCGGTGCCCGCCCTGCTCGGGGCGGCTGCCCGGCTCCCGGTCCTGCGTCACGACGTCCACCACATGACGAGCCCGCTGCCCGCCTTCCACCGCGGCCGGGTCGTCCTCGTCGGTGACGCGGCCCATGCGATGGCCCCGATGCTCGCCCAGGGCGGCAACCAGGCCATCGAGGACGGCATCGTCCTGGCCCACCACGCGGACCCCGCGGCCGATCTGCGATCCGCGCTCGCCGCGTACACCGCCGACCGGCTGCCGAGGACCGGCGCGGTCGTCCGCAGGGCGGCGGGTGTCGCCCGGGTGGTCGCCCTCCGCAGCCGGCCCGCCGTGGCGCTGCGCACCGCGGCGCTGGCCCTGACCTCGCAGTTGATGCCCGACGCGATGCTGCGGGGGTTCACCCGGATCGCCGACTGGAACCCGCCCGGTGACCCGTATGCTTCCGAGGGTCCCACCCGCACCACATAGCCGGAGACACGTGTGAAGGTCGGTTGCATCGGACTCGGTGACATCGCGCAGAAGGCGTACCTGCCGGTACTCACCACCCAGCCGGACGTGGAACTGCACCTCCAGACCCGCACCGCGGCGACCCTGGAGCGGATCGGTGCGACGTACCACCTCCCCGAGGACCGCCGGCACGAGGGCCTGGACGAACTGCTCGCCCAGGGGATCGACGCCGCCTTCGTGCACGCGCCCACCGCCACCCACCCCGAGATCGTGACCCGGCTCGTCGAAGCGGGCGTGCCGACCTACGTCGACAAGCCGCTCGCCTACGACTACGCCACCTGCGAGCGGATGGTGCGGTTGGCCGAGGAGCGCGGGGTGAGCCTCACCGTCGGCTTCAACCGCCGTTACGCGCCGGGGTACGCCCAGTGCCTGGAGCACCCGCGCGAGCTGATCATCATGCAGAAGAACCGCGTCGGACTGCCGGAGGACCCGCGCTCCTTCGTCTTCGACGACTTCGTCCACGTGATCGACACGCTTCGCTTCCTGGCGCCGGGTGCCGTCGACCACTTCGCGGTGCGGGCCAAGACCGAGGACGGGCTGCTGCACCACGTGGTGCTCCAACTCGCGGGCGAGGGCTTCACCGCGCTGGGCGTGATGAACCGGCTCAGCGGCTCCGTCGAGGAGGTCCTGGAGGTCGCGGGGCAGGACAGCAAACGACAGGTCGTCAACCTGGCGGAGGTCATCGACCACAAGGGCCAGCCCAGCGTCCGGCGGCGCGGCGACTGGGTGCCGGTGGTCCGTCAGCGCGGCATCGAACAGGTCGTCCTGGCCTTCCTCGACGACGTGCGGGCGGGCCGTACGGTCAACGCCCGGGACGCGCTGGCGACCCATGAGCTGTGCGAGCGCGTGGTCCTGGCGATCCAGGAGCAGACCGCCGCCTGACGACCCCGCGCACCCCCGCGACCGCGCCGTACCCCACCAGCACGAGCAGCGCCGCGCGCACCGCCCAGTCCCCGAACCGCACGTACGGGGTGACCCCGGTCGCGAGCGGCACCTCGTACACCTGGGCCGCGACCCGCTCGGTGCCGAGCCGCGGGCCGACCCGCTCCCCGCGGGGTCCGTACACCGCGGACACCCCGGTGAGCGTCGCGTGGACCACGGGGCGGCCGGTCTCCGCCGCGCGCAGTGCCGCCAGCGAGGCGTGCTGCGACGGCGCCCAACTCCCCTGGAAGGTCGACGTCGCCGACTGGGCGACCACCAGGGCGGCACCGTCCTCGGCGAGCCGCCGGCTCATGTCCGGGAACGCCGACTCGAAGCAGACCAACGGCCCCACCCGCAGGGCGCCGACATCCATCACCACCTGCCGTGCGCCGCGCCGACGGTCCTCGCCCGCGGCCTTGCCCACCGAGGTCGCCCAACCCAGCACGGACCGCGCGGGAACGTACTCGCCGAACGGGACTAGCCGCATCTTGTCGTAGCGGTCGCCCGTGGGCCCCTCGGGCCCGATCAACACGGAACTCTTGTAGATGCCCGGCGCGGCGACCGGGTCCGAGCTGCGCGCGTCCACGTTGACGAGGACGTCGGCGCCCACGTCCCGCGCGAGGGCGGCGATCCGGTCGGCGAGGTCGGGGCGGGCGGCGAGGTCGTGACCCACGCTGCTCTCGCCCCAGACGACCAGGTCGAGCCGCTGTCCGACGAGCGAGCGGGTGAGCCGCTCCTCCAGGGCGAAGCGGGCGCCCGCCCCGTCGACCACCCCGGGCTGGACCACTGCGACCCGGGCGCCGCCGTCCGGCTGCGGCCGGGGTGCCCAGGCCCAGGCTCCGGCGCCCGCGACGACGATGACGGTCAGTCCGGCCACCGCCGGAAGCCGTGCGGTGGGCACCGCCACCAGCAGCACCAGGGCCGTGTTCACCGCGACGACCAGCAGGCTGACCAGCCACACCCCGCCCAGCGAGGCGAGCCGCAGCGCGGGCGTCACCTGCCACTGGCTGGCCCCCAACAGCCCCCAGGGGCCGCCGAGGCCCTGCCAGGACCGCACGACCTCGACCGCCAACCAGCCCGACGGCAGGACGAGCAGGGCGGTGACCGCCCGTCCCGGCCCGGGGCGTCCGCCCGACAACCGCCGGACCAGCCAGCCCCACGGCGCCCACAGCGCCCCGAGCAGGGCGGCGATCACCACGGTGAACACGTGCAGGCTCGGCAGCAGCCAGTGGTGCACCGCCAGCATGAAACCGAGCCCGCCGAACCAGCCGTCCAGGGCGGCGCGGCGGCCGGTGGGCGCACTCCGGGCCAGCAGCATCCACGGCACGAGCGCCAGGTAGGCGAGCCACCACAGGGAAGGCGCCGGGAAGGCCAGTGCGGGCAGGGCGCCCGCGAGGGCGGCAACGGCGGACCGGCGCCAGGGCCCGGCGAGGACGTCCCGCCCACGGCCGGGGGCCAGGCGCCCGCGCCCCCGGCCGAAGAGCGACTTCATGGAGCCCTCCTTGACCCTCCTCCGGTCCACGCCGACACCACCAGCATGGGGCACGGCCCCCTGGCGCGCGCGGGTCCCGGAGCGAGTGGGGGACACCCCGCGACGCGGCCGGCCCGGTGCGTCACGGGGTACCGCCGGGCACTCCGTCCACCCGGTTCCGCCGCCACAGTTCCTGGACGACGACCTCGCCCAGCCGCCAGCCGTCGACCGTCCGCACCAGGGCGAAGGCGTAGCGCCCCCCGCACTCGACGTCCGGCGCGACGCCCCTTCCGTCCGGTGCCGCGCCCAGCACGGTGAGGTAGTCCGCCCGCAGCCGCGCGGCCTCGCGCTCGTCGCGCTCCGGGTCGGCGAAGCGCAACTGCCGGTTGAGGACGAGGTGCTGCCGCAGCGGGTACGCGTCCAGCGTCCCCGCCAGCCAGGCGGTGACCTCGTGCACGTCGCCCGTGATTCCGCCGGCCGAGCGGTGGTCCGCCCGCCCACCGGGGACGAAGAGCCGGCGGAGCGCGTCCCAGTCGCCTTCGTCGAGGGCGCGGGCGTAGTCGGTGACGAGGTCGTCGATGGCGAGGCGGTCCATCACGGTCGCGAGGTCCGTGCGCTGGGTCATTGGATCAGTGTTGGCCAACCGTGCCCGCACGCCAAGGGGTTGCGCACCGTGGAGGCCGAGCAAGGCGAACTGCTGGCCGGAAGGCGTTGCTGTCGGAAGGTGCGGGTACGGTCGCACGATGAACAAGGACGCCGCAGCTCGGAACGACAGGCAAGCCCCCGCACGCCCCGGCCCGGTGGGCGCCGAGGACGTGACGACCGCCGTACGCCTGTCGGTGGACGCACTGGCGGCGGCCGTCGACCGGGACTGGTCGGTCCGGGCCGCCTCCCTCGACTGGGACTGTTGGGAGACCACCGAGCACCTCGCCGACGACTTGTTCGCCTACGCCGTGCAACTCGGCCCCCGCACACCGCCCTTGGACACCGAACTGCCCTTCCTCTTCACCCGGAGCCGGCCCGGCGCCCCGGCGCTCGCAGTGCGCGCCGACCGGGCGGCGGGCCCGGCCGGGTTGCTCCAGGTGCTGGAGGCGAGCGGTGCCCTGCTCGCCGCAGTGGTGCACACCCGTGCACCGGAGACCCGCGCGCACCACGGGTTCGGGGTGTCGGACCCGGAGGGCTTCGCCGCGATGGGGGTCGTGGAGATCCTGGTCCACACCCGGGACATCGCCGACGGGCTCGGTGGTGTCGACTGGGAGCCGCCCGCCGACCTGTGCACGCGGGTGCTCGCCCGGCTCTTCCCGGACGTCACGGTCGATGCGGATCCCTGGCGGACCCTGTTGTGGGCGACGGGACGGGCGGAACTGCCGGACCGTGCACGGCGTACGTCGTGGCGGTGGCACGGGGAACCGGGGACCGGCGTGGTCACCAGGCCCTGACGTCACTCCTGACGGCAGCGGCCCATTCGGTCACCAACGCCTCGTAGGTGCGTCGCTCTTCCGCTGACAGGCGACCGCCGGTCCGGAGCCAGAGGTCACGGATCTCCTCGTTGAGCGAGTCGGCGGAACGCACGCAACCGGAGTGCTCTTGGATGCGGGACATGCCACGAAGCTTAGGCGGTCGTTCTGACCATCCGCTACGCCTTGCCGTTAGTTCATTACTGTACGCAAGGTGCTGCGGAGCGCTTTGCGGAGAGAACGTGCAGGTCACGTGTGGTTTCCGGGCGTCAGGTGAGTCATGGGGACCGGGTTCGGTTGTGAGGCAACTCTCTCCTTCTCGGCCGATTTACCGGTCCCTGGCGGGTTTTGAACGTCCGCGGCGAGGTGCTGCGGTCTTCGGCCCCGCTGTCGATGTCAGTGGTGCCGCCTACGCTGCAAGCAACGTCAGCGCATGCTGGCTGCGTGAGCTGAGGCCCCGCCCCGGTTGGACAGCGCCTTCCGGGCGGGGCCGTCGTGCGCCTGCGGGGCCGCGTCGCCTCAGTGCCCGAACTCACCGGCGTGGGGGCTCAACACCCCGGCGCCGACCAGGACGAACAGCAGGATGCCCAGGGCGATCCGGTAGTAGACGAACGGCATGAAGCTCTTAGTGGTAATAAAGCGCATAAACCAGGCGATGACGGCGTACCCCACCACGAAGGCGATGAGGGTCGCGAAGACGAGCGGCCCCCACGACACGTGACCCGACCCCGCGTCCTTCAACTCGTACGCGCCGGAGGCGAGGACCGCGGGAATCGCCAGGAGGAACGAGTAACGGGCCGCCGCCTCCCGGGTGTACCCCATCAGCAGGCCGCCGCTGATCGTCGCACCGGACCGGGAGACCCCGGGGATCAGCGCCAGCGCCTGGCAACACCCGTAGACGAGGCCGTCCCGGACGCTCAGGTCCTTCAGCGTCTTGCGGGGGCGCACGGCCCGGTGCTTGCCGCCCGCCTCGTCCCGGGCGGCCAGGCGGTCCGCGACGCCGAGGACGACGCCCATCACGATGAGCGTCGTCGCGATGAGCCGCAGGTCCCGGAAGGGGCCCTCGATCTGGTCCTTGAGGGTCACGCCGAGCACACCGATCGGCAGCGACCCGAGGATCACCAGCCAACCCAGCTGCGCGTCGTGGTCACTGCGCAGGGACCGGTCCGTCAAGGACCGGAACCAGGCGGAGACGATCCGGGCGATGTCCTTGCGGAAGTAGATCAGCACGGCGGTCTCGGTGCCGATCTGGGTGATCGCGGTGAACGCGGCCCCCGGGTCCTGCCAGCCCGCGAACGCCGCGGTCAACCGCAGGTGGGCGCTGGAGGAGATGGGGAGGAACTCGGTCAGCCCCTGGACGAGTCCGAGGACGAAGGCTTCGAACCAAGACATGGAGTAACGGGATCCAGTGCTGATCGGGGCTCCGACCACGGGCACGCGGGCCGGATGCGGACGAGGGCGCACCCGTGCGGACGCGCACCCGCGGGAGCGGATGCGGACGGGGACACGGCGTACGGCTGCGGACGGGACGGTGCCGGACGTCCGGTGCGGAGGGAGCCCCGAGCGCCCGGTCGGCGTGACCACCGCGACCTGGTGCGCAGCGTAGGAGCCGCGGGTGAACCGGGGCTTACCGCGCGGCGGCCGGTGGGCGTCGGGCGGGCACCGCACCCCCGCCCGGCGTCGGGGACGGGGGCCGGTTCAACGGGTGCGTGAGCGTGCGTGCAGCGTGCGGGCCACCCGGGGCCCGGCCCACCGCTTGAACCGTCGTACCGCTTCCAGTCGGCCGGCGGCCCGGTCCAGCCGGTAGTACAACCGGGGCGGAAGGTGCGGGAGCAGCGGGGAGTGCCGCTGCCCGAGCAGGGCGAACATCTGTGCGGGCGGCAGCGTCATGTACCGCGGCAGGTCCTCGTACCACCGGGCGCTGTAGCGTGCCGCGCTCTGCACGGGGACCAGCGCCGCCCGGCGCTCCCGCTCGTACCGGGCCAGCGCCGAAGGGACGTCGGGCGCGCCGCGCAGCGCCCCGGCCAGCGAGATCGCGTCCTCCAGGGCGAGCGTCGTGCCCGCGCCGATGGAGTAGTGGGTGGTGTGCGCCGCATCGCCGAGGAGGACCAGGTCGCCCCGGTGCCAGGCGCGGTTGGTGACGGTCCGGAACGTCAGCCACTGGGCCGGTCCGTCCGACTGCTCGCGACCGATCAGCGGGTGCCCGTCCAGGGGGGCGGCGAAGAGCTTCTCCAGGAGGTTCAGCCCTTCGGCCTCGTCGGCGCGGTCGAGGCCGAGCCCGCGCCAGGTCGTGGGCGAGCACTCGATGACACAGGTGCTGCGGGTGGCGCTGAAGGGGTAGCCGTAGCACCAGATCCAGCCGTGGTCGGTGGCCACGAACGCGAACGTGAACGAGGTGAAGACCCGGGTGGTGCCCAGCCAGGCGTACACGTTCCGGCCGGAGGCGATCTCGGTGCCGAAGTGGCCGGCGTGCTGCTCCCGCAGGGCGCTGTGCACGCCGTCGGCGGCCACCACCAGGTCGGCCTCCGGGGGTTCGGTGACCTCCTGCTCGAACGCCAACCGCACGCCCAGGGCGGCGGCGCGGTCCGCCAGCAGGGCGAGCATCTGGCGCCGTCCGATGCCGAAGCCCTGGTCGCCGGGTTGCACGGTGGTGAAGTCGCCCACGTGGGCCACGCCCTGGTGCCAACTCACCGAGTGTTCGCGGATGGCCCGCGCGGACTCGGGGTCGCCCGCTCGCAGTCGGTCGAGGAGCGCGCTCCAGTAGGTGACGCCCCAGCCGTACGTCGATCCGGCGGGGTTGCGTTCGTAGACGGTGATGTCGTGGGACGGGTCCTGGCGCTTCATCAGGATCGAGAAGTACAGACCGGCGGGCCCGCCGCCGACGCAGGCGACCTTCACACACGCTCCCCAGGGTGACGCAAAGTGCATGACGAGTAACGTAGGGTAGCAGGATGTGGGCGTGGGGTCGCCCGTCCCGCGCGGGCCGGCCGCGGCGGATCGCCCCGTGCGGGGATCTGAGGAGCGGTCAGCGGCTCCGCAGCCGGTGGCGCTTGCGCCAGGCGACCACCGTGCCGAACAGCGCGGTGACCACGATGAACCCCGTCGCGATCAGGAAGCCGGGGGAGGTCGGGGTCTCGGCGCGGGCGCCCGCGATCACATAGGCGGCCGTGTTGGGGACGCAGCCCAGCGCGGTGGCGAGGACGAACGGGAACCACCCCATCCGGGACACCGCCGCAC
This sequence comes from Streptomyces sp. NPDC127068, assembly GCF_042724695.1. Lineage (NCBI taxonomy): Bacteria > Bacillati > Actinomycetota > Actinomycetes > Kitasatosporales > Streptomycetaceae > Streptomyces > Streptomyces sp. NPDC127068. The sequence goes on from NZ_JBHXEN010000036.1 coordinate 22,168, forward strand.
AGTAGTTCGCCGCTATGAAGGGCACCCCGGGGAAGAGGCGTATCGCCAGCATCGAGCGGAAGCCGTGTTCGCTCAGTTGCCCGTCGGCGGCCCGGAGCCAACGCCCCCGCAGCAGCGGGCGCAGCGCGTCCTGCCCCAGCAACCGCCCGAGGCCGAAGGAGAGGGCCGCGCCGAGCACGGTGCCCGCGACCGCCGCGCCCAGACCGAACCGCGCGCCGAGCAGTGCGCCCGCCGCGAGGTTGAGCAGGGGGCGGGGCACGAACACCACCGTGCACAGCCCGTAGGCCGCGGCGAACACCAGAGCGGCGGTGGCGCCCCGCAGCTGGGACGGCCAGCCGTCGGCGAGGAAGCGTTGCGGCTCGAACACCAGCATCCCGAGGGCCGCGCCCGCCAGCAGGACCACCAGCAGGGAGAGCCGGGACCAGGGCGACAGCAGGACCCCGACGCACCGTGCGGCGACGCTCGTCGAGGTCGCCGCCGGGATCGGCGCGGGTCGGGTGAGGGTGGTGTCCAGCATGCGGGGAGAGTAACCGACCCGTACATATGATCGCCGTCGGGTCCGCGGGCGTCGCGCCTCGGAACCGGCGCCGGCATCGGCATCGGCGGGGGCGCGGGCCAGTACCGCGACCGGGGTGCGGGTTGACACCGCGACCGGAATTAATCGGTCGACGGCGCCGCCCCCGGTCCGCGATGATCTCCCCATGTTCCGGCACACCTTCCCCCTCGCAGCATCCGCAGCAGCGGATGCTCGGAAGGCTGCCGCCCTCTGCTCGCTCGCGACCGTCGACGGCGCGCGACGCTGACCCTCCCCGGATCGACCGGCGGACCCCGCAGGGGGAGGGTCGGTAGGTCCTAGGGGTCCCCGGCACCGGAGTCGTGCTCCGTGCCCTCACCCACCTCCGCGATGCGAGGAACCCCCATGTCCAAGACGGCCTACGTGCGCACCAAGCCGCACCTCAACATCGGCACCATGGGTCACGTCGACCACGGCAAGACCACCCTGACCGCCGCGATCACCAAGGTGCTCGCCGAGCGCGGCACCGGCACCTTCGTGCCCTTCGACCGCATCGACCGGGCCCCGGAGGAGGCCGCCCGCGGCATCACCATCAACATCGCGCACGTCGAGTACGAGACCGACACCCGCCACTACGCCCACGTCGACATGCCCGGCCATGCCGACTACGTCAAGAACATGGTCACCGGGGCCGCGCAGCTCGACGGGGCGATCCTCGTCGTCTCCGCGCTCGACGGGATCATGCCGCAGACCGCCGAGCACGTCCTGTTGGCCCGCCAGGTCGGTGTCGACCACATCGTCGTGGCGATCAACAAGGCGGACGCGGGCGACGAGGAGCTGACCGACCTGGTGGAGCTGGAGGTCCGCGAGTTGCTGTCCGCGCACGGCTACGGCGGGGACACCGTGCCCGTGGTGCGGGTCTCGGGGCTGCGGGCGCTGGAGGGCGACCCCCAGTGGACCGAGTCCGTCGTGGCGCTGCTGGACGCGGTGGACACGTTCGTGCCGATGCCCGTGCGGTACGTCGACGCGCCGTTCCTGCTGTCGATCGAGAACGTCCTCACCATCACCGGCCGCGGCACCGTCGTGACCGGTGCGGTGGAGCGCGGCACCGTACGCGTCGGGGACCGGGTCGAGGTGCTCGGCGCCGGGGTCGAGACCGTCGTCACCGGCGTGGAGACCTTCGGCAAGCCGATGGACGAGGCGCAGGCCGGCGACAACGTGGCCCTGTTGCTGCGCGGGGTGGCACGGGACACCGTGCGACGCGGACAGGTGGTCGCGGCGCCCGGCAGCGTGGAGCCCCGACGCCGGTTCACCGCGCAGGTGTACGTCCTCTCCTCGGCGGAGGGCGGCCGGAGCACCCCGATCACCACCGGGTACCGGCCGCAGTTCTACATCCGCACCGCGGACGTCGTCGGGGACATCGACCTCGGCGAGCGGGCCTTGGCGCGGCCCGGCGACACCGTCTCCGTGACGGTCGAGCTGGGCCGGGACGTCCCGCTGGAGCCGGGCCTCGGCTTCGCGATCCGCGAGGGCGGCCGGACCGTCGGCGCGGGAACGGTGTCCCGGGTCGACTGACGTACGACGGTGCGAGGCCCCGTGGTGCAGCCGTCCCCGTGACGGCTGCACCACGGGGGACGGCACAATGGTCGGATGGAGGAGCCCGTACCCGTGGTCCGCGCCGTGGAGCACGGCACCGCCCGACTGCTGCCCGACATCGACCGGCCGCGGGCCTGGCTGCTCACCGTCGACGAGTCCCCGCAGTCGTACGTCGACCTCGACGACCCCGCGCACCTGGAGTTCGAGTACGCCCGCCGGCTCGGACACGTCATCGACACCGCCGCGCCGGCGGGCCGCCCGCTGGACGTGGTGCACCTGGGCGGCGGGGCGCTCACCCTGCCCCGCTACACCGCGGCCACCCGGCCCGGCTCCCGACAGCAGGTGGTGGAGGCGGACGGCGCCCTCAGCGCGCTCGTCGCCGCACACCTGCCGCTGCCCCCGGGGGCAGCGGTGCAGGTGCACCGGGCTGACGCCCTGGAGTGGCTGGTCCGGGCGCCCGCCCGTTCGGCCGACGTGCTGATCGCCGACGTGTTCGGCGGCTCGCGGGTGCCCGCCCACCTCACCACCCTCGGCTACGCACGGGCGGCGGAGCGGGTGCTGCGTGCGGACGGGGTGTACGCGGCGAACCTCGCGGACGGGGCGCCCTTCGCCTTCCTCCGGTCCCAACTGGCCACCTTCGCCGCCGTCTTCCCCGAGCTGGCGCTGATCGCCGAGCCCTCAGTGCTCCGGGGCCGCCGGTTCGGCAACCTGGTGCTGGTCGCCTCGCACGCCCCCGTCGCGGTCGCCGAGCTGGCGCGCCGGGTGGCCGCCGACGCGTTCGCCGCGCGGGTGGAGCACGGGGTCGCGCTGCGCCGCCGCACCGGGGACGCGAGGCCGGTGCGGGACGCGGACGCCGTGGCCTCACCCGAACCGCCGGGCGGTGCCTTCCGGGTCGGCTGACCGCGCGGCGGGCCGTCAGTCCCGGCCGTCGCCGACCGGTTTCCCGCCGGGGGCCGCGGGGACGGCCTCCACGTGCGGGGCGCCGGGCGAGACCACCGCACCCGGTTCCGGCGCCGCCGACGCGTCCCGTCGGGCCAGCTGGCGCACCTCCGGCACGAACAGCACCGCGGCGGTCACCACGACCACCAGCACCGCGCACCCCCACAGCGCGGCGGAGCGGCCGATGGTGTTCTCCGCCGGTCCGGCCAGCGCGGTGAAGACCGGGACCAACCCCACCGAGCCGAGCCAGTCGTACGCGGAGACCCGGGAGAACTTCTCCTCCGGGATCTCCTGGTGCATCGCGGTGATCCAGGAGACGCCGAACACCTCGATGGCGATGCCGCTCACGAACATCACCGCCACCAGGACCACCAGCGGCGTCGGCACGGCGAGCGCCGCGGCGGGGAGTGCCTGCGGGAAGATGCACAGCGTGCCCACGAACAGCAGTCTCCGGGGCTTCCAGCGGACCATCAGCAGCGCTCCGGCGACCGTGCCGACCCCGAAGGCCCCCAGCGCCAGTCCCCAGGGTGCCGCGCCGCCCAGTTCGTCCCGGGCGACCATCGGTCCGTACACGGCTTCGGAGACCCCGATCACCGCGACCACGATGGAGAACTGGGCCACGATCGACCAGAGCCAGGGCCGGCTGATCACCTCGTGCCAGCCGTCCCGCAGGTCGGCGAGCAGCCCCTCGCCGGGTTCCCGGGCCGGAATGTGTCGGACGTCGAGGAAGGCGCGCAGCGCCCCGGCCAGGGCGAAGGCGGCGGCGTCGATCGCGAGCACCCAGCCGGGGCCCATCGCGGCGACCATGGCGCCGCCCAGCGCGGCGCCGCCGATGCCCGCACCGTGCATGGCCATCCGGTACAGCGCGAAGGCGCGGCTCGCCTGTTCACTGGTCACCGACGACATGAGCATGCCCTCGGAGGCCGGGCTGAAGAAGGCCTGCCCGGCGCCGCCGAGGGCGGACAGCAGCATCATCTGCCAGAGGGTGGCCTCGCCGGTGAGGACGAGTACCGCGAACACCGCCTGGGACACGCAGTTCAGGGTGTTGGCGGCCACCATGACCCGGTGGCGCGGGAGTCGGTCGGCGACCGCTCCGCCGATCAGCAGGAAGACCACCAGCGGGACGGCGCGCGCCGCTGCCACCAGGCCCACGTCACCGCTGTCCCCGCCCCACTCCATGACGGCGAAGGCTGAGGCGATCAGTGCGCCGTGACTGCCCAGGTTGGTGATCACCGTGGCGGCGGTCAGGAGCACGTAGTTGCGGCCCGCCCAGGACGGTAGTCGTGGGCGTCGCGGGGAGGCGGAGGAGGTGTTCACCCCTGGACTATCGCCGGGGAAGGGCCGGGAGCCCAATCGGTTTTCCCGGTGGGCTCCGTGCCGGGTCCGCGTCCCCCGCCGTGGCCGTGCGGTGGGCCGCCCGATCGGGGCCCACCGCGGCGGGTGATCAGTCGGTGGGCTCGCCGTGCAGCCGGACCGTCTTGAGGATCTGGGTGATCAGCGAGTCCGGCACCTCCTCCTTCACGCCCTTGGCGCCGTACATGTTCCAGGCCACGTAGTCGCCCTTGGAGTTCTTGAAGCCGAAGGCGATGGACTTGCCGTCGGTCACGCACTTGCCCTTCTTGGGCGTGTTCGTGGAGTGGGCGCGCGCGATGCTGCCCTCGATGCCCGACGTGGTGGTGAAGGGCGTGCCCTTCTCGTCGAAGGTCATGCTCTTGCGGTCGGGCTGGGTGTAGCCGCCGTAGACCCACCAGGGGGCCTGCCGGACGGCCGCGTCCTCGGCGCTGGTGGCCCCGTTCGCCCCCTTGGTGCCGACGGTGGCGAGCGCGGTGCTGTCCGGGCTGCCGTCCTTCTCGTCGTCGGACTCGCACCACTTGGACTTGTAGTAGGCGGGCGCCGACATGACGATCAGCGGCTTGATCTTCTTGGACTTGGTGTCCTCGAAGCCGATGGACATGCCGGGCTGGTCGACCTCCCAGTTGGCCGGCACGTCGAAGGCGACCCCGCGCTTGGGGTTGTAGACGACCTTCCACCCCGCGATGGTCGGCTTGATGTCCTCGCTGTCGCGCGGGTTCTCGGTGGCGGACGGCTCCGGAGGGGGCGCCGGGGCGGAGGCCGATGCGCTCGTGTCACCGCCCTTGGCGGCCGGTTCCTTCTCGTCCTCGCCGCCGAGCACGAGGAAACCGGTGACCCCCGCGGCCACGAGCACGGCGAGCGCCGCCCCGATCGCGACGACCTTGGTCCGGCTCCCGCCACCACCGCCGTCGCCGCCCGGCGCCCCGGGCACGGCCGGGCCGGCCGGCACGGTGGGCGCCCCCCAGGGCGGCTGCTGACCCGGCTGCTGCGCATACGGGTTGGGCTGCTGGTACCCGGGCTGTTGGTACGGGTTGGGCTGCTGATAACCCGGCTGCTGGTACGGGTTGGGGTTCTGCGCTTGCGGGTTCTGCTCGCCCCCGGGCTGCTGCTGTCCTGGCCACATGGGCAGTAACCATAGTGGCGCCGGGCAACGGCTGAGTCACAGGTCCTCGACGGGTCCGTGGCCGGCGCGTGGTCCCGGAGACCCTGGCCAACGCTCCTACCCGCGGGTAACATCCGGGCATGAGCGCAGACCGCACGTCCGTGGGCGAGATGCTCGCCGCCACCGTCCCGATGGCCCGCACCCTGAACCTGGAGTTCCAGGAAGCCGGTTCACAGCGGGCGGTGGTGCTCCTCCCCGACCAGGGCGACTACCACAACCACGTCGGCGGACCGCACGCCGGAGCCATGTTCACCCTCGGGGAATCGGCCAGCGGCGCCATCGTGCTCGCGGCGTTCGGCGAGCAGCTCTCCCGCGCCGTGCCGCTCGCCGTGCGCGCCGAGATCGCCTACAAGAAGCTGGCCATGGGCCCCGTCACCGCCACTGCCACCCTGGGGCGGCCGGCCGCCGACGTCATCGCCGAACTCGACGCGGGCGGCCGTCCCGAGTTCCCCGTCGACATCGCCATCCGACGTGCGGACGGGGCGGTCACCGGGGAGATGACGGTGGTCTGGACGCTGCGACCGCACGGCTGAGCGCGGTGCGGCGGGCCCGGCTCCACGAACCCGCCGCGCCCCACCGCTCACCTGCCGGCCGATTCGCCCCCGCCCGCGGTCCGCTCCGCGGTCCGCTCCGCGTGGGCGTCGCGGTGCGCCCCGGCGAGTTGCACGTAGAGGGCACCGTTGCGGGTGATGCCGGCCCGCTCCTCCTCGGTCAGCGGCCGGCGCACCTTGGCGGGCACGCCCGCCACCAGGGAACCGGCCGGCACCTCCATGCCCTGCGGGACGAGGGCCCCGGCCGCCACCAGCGAACCGGCGCCGATCACCGCACCGTTGAGCACGGTCGCCCCCATGCCGATCAGGGCGTCGTCGCCGACCGTGCACCCGTGCACCACCGCGTTGTGGCCGATGGTGACGCGTTCGCCGACGGTGACCGGGAAGCCGGGGTCGACGTGCACCGTGCAGTTGTCCTGGACGTTGCTGTCCGCACCGATCACGATCGGACCGCAGTCGCCGCGCAGGACGGCGCCGTACCAGACGCTCGCCCCGGTGCGGACGGTCACGTCGCCGATCACGACGGCGGTGGGGGCGACGAACGCGCCCGGGTCCACCTCGGGGTCCTTGCCGCCGACCCCCGCGATCAGTGCCCGCTCGGCCATGACTGGTCTCCTTGTCGTCGATGCGGTCGGCGCCGCCGTGGGACGCGCGTGTCCACGGCACGGTAGGCGACGCCGCGCGCGGACGGTCCAGCGGATGGGGTGAAGATCACACGGGTGCCCGCGGCACCCTGTCGTACCCGTGAGTAGGGTGGCCGGGTGCCGAAGAGGTGGAACGCGCTCTCCGTCCTGGCCCGGGGCCCGGGGCGCTGGTCGCGGCGCGCGGCCCAGCAGGTCGTCCACGCGGGCTGGGCCTGGGCGCAACGCGCGGGAGCGGTCACCGCGGAACACCCCGGACGTCTGGACTTCGGGTCCATCGGCACCGGCACCCGGCTGGCGTTCCCCCAGGGCACCGTCTTCGGGGAGCCCTGGATCCACCTCGGCGCCCACTGCATCATCGGCGAACAAGTCACCCTGACCGCCGGCCTGCTGCCCGGTCTCGACCTCGGCCCCGACCCGATCCTGTGCATCGGCGACGGCGTCGTCCTCGGGCGGGGCAGCCATGTCGTCGCCGACACCACGGTCACCATCGGCGCGGACAGCTACTTCGGCCCGTACGTCTACGTGACGTCGACCAACCACTCGTACGACGACCCCGACCAGCCCATCGGCAAGCAGTGGCCGCGGATGGAGCCCGTCGAGATCGGGTCCGGCTGCTGGATCGGTACCGGGGCCGTGATCCTGCCGGGCGCCCGGATCGGGCGGAACGTGGTCGTGGCGGCCGGCGCGGTGGTGCGCGGCAGCGTGCCCGACCACGCGGTGGTCGCGGGCGCGCCTGCGAAGGTGGTCCGGCGGTGGACCGCGCAGGAGGGCTGGCAGCCGCCGTTGCGGACCCCCGCGCCGGTACCCCCACCGGAGGGCGTGACGCCCGAGCAACTGCTCGTGTTCGCGCAGGAAGACCCCGAGGACGAGCGGCCCGCTTGACGGCCACCGACGCGACCGGTCGGGCCGGGGCCGGGTGCACGGGTCCGCGCGGGGGTCGGCGCACCGCACCGGTGGAGTGCTGTCGGTGCGCTCAGGGGCCCTCGAAGTACAGTGCGGTCAGCCGTGGGGCCCTCGCCCGGAAACACACCGTGGCGCACCGTACCGGCGGTCCGCCCGGCCAACACCATGGACGGAACGTGTCGGACCTCGATCAGCTCACCCAGTCCCTCGCCCGCAACCTCAAGCGGTGGCGCGGCGAGCGCGGATTCACCCTGGACGCCCTCGCAGCCCGCTCGGGCGTCAGCCGGGGGATGATCATCCAGATCGAGCAGGCCAGGACCAACCCGAGCGTCGGCACCACGGTGAAGCTCGCGGACGCCCTCGGCATCAGCATCGCCACCCTGCTCGACCACGAACCGGGGCCGCAGGTCCGGCTCGTCCCGCCCGAGCGGGCGGTGCGCATGTGGTCGACGGACGCCGGGAGCCACACCCTGCTCCTGGTCGGCACCGAACGCCGCGGCCCCCTGGAACTGTGGGCGTGGCGCCTGATGCCGGGCGAGGGCAGCACCTCCGACCCGCACCCCGGCGGAACCGTGGAACTGCTGCACGTGACCGCCGGCCGACTGACGCTCGTCGTGGACGGCACCCCGCACGCGATGCCCGCCGGCACCTCGGCGACCTTCGAGGCCAACGTGCCCCACACCTACCGCAACGACGGCTCCGAAGTGGTCGAGATGACCATGGCGGTGGCCGTTCCACCGGCGCGTTGACCCGTTCGCCGGACTGTTAGCGTGCCCGTATGCGCGCACCCATCGGCACCTTCGGCAACGCCGTCCCCGCTGCCGACCACCTGGACGAACTCATCGCCCCGATCGCCGACGCGGTCCGCCACTGGCACGGCACCGTCCCGGTGGAGCAGTTCCTCTACGTCGACACGGAACCGCAGTGGGCGGACACCGCGACCTTCACCGAGCACTACGGACCCGACCTGCTCGCCGCCTCCGCCAACTGCGTGGTCGTCGCGGCCAAGCGCGGCGGCGAGACCACCCTGGCCGCCTGCGTCGTCCCGTCCGCCGTGCGCGCCGACGTCAACGGCGTCGTACGCCGTCAGTTGGGCGCGCGCAAGGCGTCCTTCGCCGCGATGGACACCGCGACCGGGCTCACGGGCATGGAGTACGGAGGCATCACCCCCATCGGGTTGCCCGCCGACTGGCCGCTGCTGGTGGACGCCGCCGTGGTCGACCTCCCGCACGTGCTGCTCGGCAGCGGCCGTCGTCGGGGGAAGCTGATCGTGCCCGGCAAGGCCCTCGCCGAGCTGCCGGGGGCGACCGTCATCGAAGGGCTCGGCCGCGCCTGAACCGCCGCGGCGGGCTCAGCCCAGCCGCGGTATCTCGATCGCGGGGCACCGGTCCATCACCATGGCGAGCCCGGCCGCCCGGGTGCGTGCGTACGCCGCCTCGTCCACCACGCCGAGCTGGAACCACACGGCCCGCGCGCCCTTGGCCACCGCCTCGTCGGCCACCGGGCCGGCCAGTTCCGCGTTCACGAACACGTCCACCACGTCCACGTCGAACGGGATGTCGGCGAGCGAGGCGTACCCCTGCTCGCCGTGGACCGTCTCGGCCTTGGGATGGACCGGCACGACGCGCTTGCCGAAGCGCTGGAGGACCCGCGCCACGCCGTACGCGGCCCGCGACTCGTTGGTGGAGAGGCCGACGACGGCCCAGGTGTCACCGGACTCGGTGAGGATCTTCTCGACCGTCGCCTGGTCGCCGTACATGGGTGCCTCCCTGCGTAGGCGGGCGGCCCGCTGCCGTCCCACACCCGAGAACGAAGCGGGGCGGCCGGAGATTCCCCCGCCGCGTACCCCGCGCCGCGCAGCGCCTACGCTGGGACGATGCAGGACGCGTACCGCACGGTCGCCCGACAGGGTGTGCACGAGATCGAGATCAACCGCTCGCGCTTCCTGTGCGCGCTGGCACCCGCCGCCACCGAGCGGGAGGCCCAGGACTTCATCGCCCGCGTCCGACGGGAGCACGCCGACGCCACCCACAACTGCTCCGCGTACGTCATCGGGGCCGACGCCTCGGTGCAGCGGGCCTCGGACGACGGCGAACCCGGTGGCACCGCGGGCGTGCCCATGCTCCAGATGCTGCTGCGCCGCGACGTCCGGTACGCCGTCGCCGTCGTCACCCGTTACTACGGCGGGGTCAAACTGGGCGCCGGAGGACTGATCCGGGCCTACGGGGGAGCCGTCGGAGAAGCACTGGACGTCCTCGGCACGGTGACCCGCAGACGCTTCCGACTGGCCACCGTCACCGTCGACCACCAGCGGGCCGGCAAGGTGCAGAACGACCTGCGCGCCACCGGCCGCGAGGTGCGCGGGGTGCGGTACGCGGAGGCGGTCACCATCGAGATCGGGTTGCCCGACGCGGAGGTCGAGGCGTTCCGCGGCTGGCTCGCCGACGCGACCGCCGGGACGGCCGTCCTCGAACTGGGCGGCGAAGCGTACGGCACCGTCTGAGCCCGCCCACCGGCAACGGACGCGGCCGTCAGCCGACCACTCACAGGGACAGTCTCACCGCCCCCACGGCCCTGTTCGGCGACGTAGGCTCGCCCTATGAACCCAAGCGAACTGGGTGATTTCCTCCTTTCTCGACGTGCCGGGACGATTCCGGAACGGGTGGGGATCACCGTGCGCAGCAGCCGGCGCGTCCCCGGTCTACGGCGCGAGGAGGTGGCGCGCCTCGCCGGCGTGAGCGTCGCGTACTACACCCGCCTCGAACAAGGACACAGCCGCAACGCCTCGGACTCCGTCCTCGACGGCCTCGCCCGGGCGCTGCGCCTGGACGCCACCGAGCGCGCCCATCTGTACGACCTCGCCCGCGCCCCCGGTCGCACGGCCCCGGGCCCGCCGCCCCCGGAGACCCCACACCCGAGGACGCTCGCCCTCCTCGACTCCCTCCCCGCACTGCCCGCCGTCCTCCTGGGGCGCCGCAACGACGTACTTGCCTGGAACCGGCTTGGGCACGCACTGCTCGCCGGGCACCTGGACCACGACGCGCCGCAGGACCCCGCGCGGCGACCCTCCCTGTCGCGGATGCTCTTCCTCGACCCGCACGCCCGGGAACAGGAAGCGGACTGGGAGACCTACGCCAAGACCCACGTCGGCTATCTACGCCTGGTCGCCGGACGCCACCCGGACGACCCCGCGCTCACCGCCCTCATCGGTGAACTCGTGATGAAGAGCCCCGAGTTCACCGCCCTGTGGTCGGCGGGCCACGTACGGGACTGCACCTTCGGCAGCCGTCGACTGCGGCACCCGGTGGTGGGGGAGCTGGAGCTGGCCTACCAGGTGTGGCTCCAGCCGGACAGCCCCGACCACCGGCTGGAGATCCTCACCGCCGAGCCCGGCAGCGCATCGGCCGACGCCCTCGCCCTGCTCGCCACCCTCAGCCCGCCCGCGGCCCACCGGGCGCACTGAGCACACCCCGCCCGCGCGGCGGACCGTCACCGCACACCCACACCCACACCTTCGGGCCCGGACCGCCGCTCGGCGTGCCGTCGTGCCCGCGAACAGGAGCCCCCCATGAACACCACCCAACCGCAGGACGCCCGGCTCGCCCTCGTCGTGGGCGGCACCGGCATAGCGGGCCGCGCCCTGTGCCGGGAACTCACCGCGCAGGGCTGGCGGGTCGTCAGCCTCTCCCGGAGCGCCCCGCCCGCCCGGGACGGCGTGCACACCGTCACCGCCGACCTGACCGACCCGGAGTCCGTACGGGCGGCCCTCGCCCCACTGGCACCCACGCACGTGTTCTTCACCGCCTGGAGCAGGCGGGCGACCGAAGCCGAGAACATCGCCGTCAACGCCGCCATGGTGCGCCACGTCCTGGAGGAGACCAGCCGGTCCGGTCGGCTGCGTCACGTGGCCCTGGTCACCGGGATGAAGCACTACGTGGGCCCCTTCGGCGCGTACGCGGTCGGGGAGATCAGGGACACCCCCTTCCGGGAGGACGAGCCGCGGCTCTCCGTCCCGAACTTCTACTACGCGCAGGAGGACGAACTCTGGAAGGCCGCCGCGGACCACGGTTTCGCCTGGAGCGTCCACCGGTCCCACACGATCATCGGCCATGCGCTGGGCAACGCGATGAACATGGGGATGACCCTGGCCGCGCAGGCGGCCCTGTCCCGGGCGGCAGGCCGGCCCTTCGTCTTCCCCGGCAACGAGGTGCAGTGGAACGGCGTCACCGACATGACCGACGTGGGCCTGCTCGCCCGGCAGATGATCTGGGCGGCGACCGCTCAGGGGCTGCCGAGCCAGGCGTACAACACCGCCAACGGCGACACCTTCCGCTGGCGGTGGATGTGGCCCCGCATCGCGGAACTCCTGGACGTCGAGCCGGAGGGTTACGCGGACCGGCCGCGTCCGCTGGAGCAGCAGATGGCGGGAGCGGGGGAGCCCTGGCGGGCGTTGGCCGTGCGGGAGCGTCTCGTCGAGCCCGAGTTGGCGCGGGTCGCGTCCTGGTGGCACACGGACGCGGACCTCAACCGGCCCGTCGAGTGCTTCAGCGATCTGACGCGTAGCCGCGCCGCCGGGTTCACGGACTACGTCGACACCCTCGCGTCCTTCACGGCCCTGTTCGAGACCTTGCGCAGGGAGCGGGTCATCCCCGGTTGACGGATCGGGTGCGTCCTGCTGCGGGTGAGTCGTGGTTGCTCGCGCAGTTCCCCGCGCCCCTTTCGGGGCTGTTCCGGCGGGGGTGCGATGTCCCCTGCGGGTGCGTCGTGGTTGCCCGCGCAGTTCCCCGCGCCCCTTTCGGGGACCGGCCTGGGACGGCGGCGGGAGGGGCCCCGATAGGGGCGCGGGGAACTGCGCAACAGTGGGACGCAGCCCACAGGACAACGCACCCCGAGCACCGCGCACCCGAACAGGATCGCGCGCCCAGCGGGACGTACCCTGGCCGGATGGTGAGAGGCGTGGGTGGGCAGATGGACGTCGTGACCGGGCTCGTGCGGTCCTCGTACCTGGTCAACGCCGTCTACGCCGAATCCGCACGCGCACTCGGACTGCCCCCGCAACAGGGCCAGCTGCTGTGCGTGCTGATGCCGCAGCCCTACCCCATGAGCGAGCTGGGCGCGATCCTCGGGCTGGCGAAGTCGAGCCTGACCGGCCTGGTCGACCGGACCGCCCGGCGTGGTCTGGTGCGGCGGGAAACCTGCCACCACGACGGGCGGGCCGTCGTGGTCGCCCTCACCGAGGAGGGCGCCGCACTCGCCGAGGAGTTCTACCAGGGCACCCGCCGACGCGTCGACGCGCTCCTGGGCGACCTCTCCGGGGCCGAACGCACCGCCCTCGCGGAACTGCTCGCCAGGGTGGTCGAGACCAACCGGGTCCCGGTGGTCTTCCTGGAGTCGGACGGGGAGCCGGCGCCTGCGGGGGACCGTCACAGCGTGCCGAACAGCTCCGCGTAACGGTCCGTGCCCAGGTCCGCCCCCTTGTACTGCGTGACGGTCTCCGCGAACAGCACGGACGGGCCGTCGGGGGTGGCCATCTGCCCGACCCCGGCCCGGGGCCCGAGCGGGAGGAGGATCGAGGCGGGGGACGTCCGGTAGACGGCCGACGGCCGCTCGCCCCGCACCTGGGCGCGGACGTTCCGGGCCACCACCTCCGCGTGCCGCACCGCGTGCGCGGCCATCTTCGCTTCGTCGAGGTCCGTGAGGTCGCCGACCGCGTAGACACGTTCGTGCCCGTCGACCTGGAGGGTCTCGATCACGCGGACCGGCCCCCGCGCCGTGCGGGCCGCCGCCAGGTCGGCGCCGAGGTAGCCGCTGTCGATGTGCACCCCGTGGCAGCGGAACCAGATGTCGGCCCGGACCTCGCCGTCGGTGGTGGCGACGGTGAAACCCGCCCGCCGGCCCGGTTCGGTCGGTGGCTGCGCGGTGAGCCGGGTGCCCAGCCGCAGCTCCACCCCCAGCTCGTCGAGCTGACGCCGGAGCTCCTCGCGCATCTCCGGTGCGAACGCGGGGACGAGTTGCTCCGTCGGATCGACGACGGTCACGTGCTTGTCCGGCCAGACCGCCTTGACCTCCCCGGACAGTTCGAGGCCGACGGGACCGGCGCCGAGGATCAGCACCCGCTCGGCGGCCGAGAGTTCCGCGTGCACGGCGCGGAGCCTCGCCAGCGCCTCGCCGGCCGAATCGATCTCCCACTTCGCGGGGAACGGATAGCCGGAACCGGAGGCGAGCACCAGGTAGTCGGCGTCGATGCGCCGGCCGGACGCCAGGGTGACGCCGCGGGAGTCCACCGAGGCGGCCCGCGCACGGACGAACCGGCCGCGCTTCAGCAGCGTGTCGTACGGGAAGAAGATGTTCTCCGCCCAGTCCGGGCGGACCAGTGCGCGCAGCGCCCCGGCGGAGTGGACGAAGGCGTCCTTCGGATCGATTAGCACGACGTCGGCCTCCTCGTCCAGCGCCTTGGCGACCGCCGAGCCCGCGTAGCCCCCGCCGATGACTGCGACGACACGTCCCATGTCTCCCACTCCCCTAGATGGTTCGTAGTGCGAACTGTATTGGTTCGTGACGCGAACTAGCAAGTGTCGGTGGAGGGCCCGGGCCCGTGCCGGCCCGGGCGCCCGCAGGCGCTAGCGTGGTCGACGTGCACAGCGGGGCTCGGAGCGATCCGGTCCTCGGCCCAGGGGATGAGCAGGGGGAAACATGCAGGTCGGAGCGGTATCTTGAGGATTCTGCACACCTCCGACTGGCATTTGGGTCGGACGTTCCACCGGGTGAACCTGCTCGATGCCCAAGCCGCGTTCATCGCCCACCTGGTCGACACGGTCCGCGAGCACGGAGTGGAAGCCGTCGTGGTCTCCGGCGACGTGTACGACCGGGCCGTGCCCCCACTGGCCGCCGTGGAGCTCTACGACGAGGCCCTGCACCGGCTCGCCGAACAGGGCGTACCCACGGTGATGATCTCCGGCAACCACGACTCCGCCCGTCGGCTCGGCGTCGGCGCGGGGCTCCTCAGCCGGGCGGGCGTCCACCTGCGGACCGATCCGGCCGCGGTGGGAACCCCGGTGCTGCTGCCCGACACCCACGGCGACGTCGCCTTCTACGGGCTGCCCTACCTGGAGCCCGGCCTCGTACGGGACGAGTTCGGCGTCGAGCGGGCCCGCCACGACCAGGTGCTCGGCGCCGCGATGGACCGGGTGCGCGCCGACCTCGCGCAGCGCCCCGCCGGCACCCGCTCGGTGGTCCTCGCCCATGCCTTCGTCACCGGCGGGCACGTCAGCGACAGCGAACGCGACATCACCGTGGGCGGGGTGGCCTCCGTCCCCCGGGAGGTCTTCGACGGGGTCGACTACGTGGCCCTCGGCCACCTCCACGGCTGCCAGACCCTCAGCGAACGGGTGCGGTACTCCGGCTCCCCCCTCGCCTACTCCTTCTCCGAGGTCGACCACCGCAAGACCCTGTGGCTCGTCGACCTCGACGCGGGCGGCGCGGTGCGCGCCGAACGCATCGACTGCCCGGTGCCGCGCCCCCTCGCCCGGCTCCGCGGGTCCCTGGCCGACCTCCTGGAGGACCCCCGGCTCGCCCCCCACGAGAACGCCTGGGTCGAAGCCACCCTCACCGACGCGGTCCGCCCCGACGACCCCATGGCCCGCCTGCTCACCCGCTTCCCGCACACCCTGAGCCTGGTCTTCGCTCCGGACCGCGCGGACGAGGACGAGGGGACCTCCTACGGGCAACGCCTGTCGGGGCGCACCGACCAGGAGATCGCCGAGGACTTCGTCGCCCACGTCCGCGGCGCCGGCCCCGACGCACCCGAGCGGGCCGTACTGCGGGACGCCTTCGACGCCGTCCGGACCGCCGACACCGTGCGCGAGGTCGCCCGATGAGACTCCACCACCTCCGCGTCCAGGCGTTCGGCCCCTTCGGCGCCGCCCACCGGATCGACTTCGACGACCTCGCCCGCGCCGGACTCTTCCTGCTCCACGGCCCCACCGGCGCGGGCAAGACCTCCGTCCTCGACGCGGTCTGCTACGCGCTCTACGGATCGGTGCCCGGGGCCCGGCAGCAGGGCCAGGGCACGCACCTGCGCAGCGACCACGCCGACCCGACCACGGTCACCGAGGTGAGCCTGGACCTCACGGTCGCCGGTCGCCGCATCGAAGTGACCCGCAGGCCCCCCTGGTCCCGCCCCAAGAAACGCGGCTCCGGCACCACCACCGAGAAGGCGTACAGCGCCCTGCGCGAGTACCGCTCGGGTGCCTGGAAGGACCTCAGCCGCTCCCACCAGGAGATCGGCGAGGAGGTCGGTCAACTCCTCGGCATGACCAAGGAACAGTTCTGTCAGGTGGTGCTGTTGCCCCAGGGCGACTTCGCCCGCTTCCTGCGCGCCGACGCCGAAGCCCGGGGCAAGCTGCTCGGCCGACTCTTCGACACCGGTCGTTTCGCCGGCGTGGAACAGTGGCTGGCCGAGCACCGCCGGGCGGGGGAGGCCGCGGTACGCGAAGCGGACACCGCACTGCTCGCCCTGGCCAACCAGATGGTCACCGCGGCGGGTGCCCTCCGCGAAGGGGCGACGGACCTCCCGCTGCCCAACGCCGCGCCCGGCGAGCCCGGCCTCAGCACGGACGTCCTCGGCTGGGCCGCCGTGGCTCGGACCGCGGCCCGCGAACGCTTCGCCCACGCCGAGATCGCCCTCGCCGCCGCCGAGTCCGACGCCGCCACCGCTCGGCGGACCCTGACCGAGACGAGCGAACGCCACCGACTCCAAACCCGGTTCGCCCAGGCGAGGCAGCGGGCGGCGGCACTCGCCGAACGGGCCGCGGAGCACCGCACGGACCTGCTGCGCCGGGAACGGGCCGGCAAGGCCGAGACGGTGGCCCCCGCGCTGGAACTGCGGACCGCCGCCGAGGACCGCCACCGCTCGGCCACCCGGACCGAAGCCGAGGCGCGTGCGGCCCTCGACGCGCTGCCCCCCGCCGCGGAACCCGTGGCGGAAGCCGGCGCGGTCCCCGATGCGGAAACCGGCGGGGACGAGCCGCTTCGCAACGCCCTCTCCGGCCTCGACGTCAGCGGGCTGCGGTCGGCCGCCCGTCGGGCCACCGAAGAACTCGGCGGCCTGGAATCCGCGCGCCGCGCCGAGCGCCGCCTCACCGAGCTGACCGCCGAACTCACCGCATCCCGCGGCGAGGAGCGCACCGACCAGGAGATCGTCCTGGAGGCCACGGGTTGGCTCGACGACTGGGACGCCACCCGTACGGCACTCCGCCGGGACATCGACACCGCCCGGGAAGCGGTGGCCGGGGCCGATGCCCTGGCGGCACAGCGGGAACCCGCGCGCCTACGCCTGGAAGCCGCCCGGCTGCGCGATCGGCTCGCCGAACGGGTCGTCGAGGCCGAACGGCACCGCCGGGAGGCCGACGACCGTGCGGGCGAGGCCCGGCAGCAGTGGCTGGACCTGAAGGAACAGCGGCTGAACGGCATCGCCGCCGAACTCGCCGCGACCCTCCTCGACGGGCAGCCCTGCGGCGTGTGCGGCGCCACCGAGCACCCCCACCCCGCCCGCAGGACGCCCGGCCACGTCGACCGCGCAGCCGAGGACGCCGCCCACGACACCTACCAGCGGGCCGACGCGGACCGTACCGCCGCCGTCGAGAGCAGCGCCCGGGTCCGCGCGGAACTCGCCGGCGCGACGGCCGGCGCCGGGGACGAACCCGTCGAACGGCTCGCCGCCGCCGTCACGGCGCTCAGTGAGGAGCACGCCGCCGCCCACCGGGTCGCCGCCGGGCTGCACGCCGCCCAGGAGGCCCTGGACCGGGCCGAGGGCGAGCACGCCCGTAGGCTCGCCGCCCAGCAGGAGGCCGCCCGGCGCGCCGCCTCCCGCGCCTCCCGACGGGAGGCCCTGGAGCGCGAGGCGGCCACCCTGGCACAGGAGTTGGACCGGTCCCGCGGGGGCGCCGTCAGCGTGGCCGCCCGCGCCGCCGACCTCGAACGCCGCGTGGAGTCGCTGCACACCGCCGTCGACGCCGTGCGCGCGGGCGCCGAGGCCGCCGGGCAACTCAAGGAGGCCGATGCGCGGGTGGCGGACGCCGTCTTCCGCGCCGGTTTCGCCACCGACGAGGAGGCCGACCGCGCCCGGCTCGACCCCGCGGCGCACCGGGAACTCCAGCAGCGGATCGACACCTGGCAGCGGGCGGACGCCGAGGTCCGCGCCGTCCTCACCGAAGCGGACACGGTCGCGGCGGGAGCCTCGCCCCCCGCGGACCTGTCGGGCGCCGAGCGGACCGCGCACCGCGCCGACCAGCGGCTCCGGGACGCCACGACCGCGCTCGCCGCCGCCGGCCGCGACCGCGACCAGTTGGACCGGCTCTCCGCACGGGCCACGGCCGCCGCCCGTGCACTGGCCCCGCTGCGCGAGGAGCACGAGCGGGTCGCCCGGCTCGCCGGTCTCACGGCCGGCACCTCCGCGGCGAACGAACGCCGGATGCGTTTGGAGTCCTACGTACTGGCGGCCCGACTGGAACAGGTGGCCGCCGCGGCGACGGCCCGGCTGGCCCGGATGTCACAGGGCCGCTACACCCTCGTGCACTCCGACGACCGTGCGGGGCGGGGGCGTTCGGGCCTCGGTCTCCATGTGGTGGACGCCTGGACGGGCCGGGAACGGGACACCGCGACCCTCTCCGGCGGAGAGACGTTCTTCGCCTCGCTCGCCCTCGCGCTGGGCCTCGCCGACGTGGTCTCCGACGAGGCCGGGGGCGTACGGCTCGACACCCTCTTCATCGACGAGGGGTTCGGCAGCCTGGACGACCAGACCCTGGACGAGGTCCTGGACGTGCTCGACTCGCTGCGCGAACGGGACCGGTCGGTGGGGATCGTGAGCCACGTGCCCGATCTGCGTCGCCGGGTGCACGCCCAACTGGAGGTCGTGAAGGGGCGCGGCGGGTCTTCGGTGCGCCAGCGGAACGGGGGCCGCTGAACCGGGCGGCCCCTCGGTCACCGGGCGAGCGCCCGCCGTGCCAGTGGCGACGAGTACACCACGCTCGTCGTCACCGAACCCAGCGTGCCGATCCGGCCCGACACCTGCTCCAGGTGGCTCATGGACCGCGCGGCGACCTTGATCATGAAGCAGTCGTCGCCCGTGACGTGGTGCGCCTCCAGGATCTCGGGCGTCGCGGCGACCAGGTCGTGGAACGGCTTGTAGTTGCCGGTCGGGTAGCGCAGCCGGACGAACGCGAGGATCGGCAGGCCCAACCGCTGCGGATCGAGGACCGCCGCGTACCCCTGGATGACGCCCGCCTCCTCCAGCCGCCGCACGCGTTCCGTCACCGCGCTCGGCGACATCGACACGGCACGGGCGAGGTCCGCGTAGCTGGCCCGGCCCTCGCGCTGGAGGACATCGAGGATGCGCCAGTCGGTGGCATCGGGGGAATGGTCGGTCATCACCGAGGAATACCAGGGGGAACCACGGTGGGACAAGCCCGGTCCCGTGGATCGACCGTTCACCCGCGGCCGGGGGATCCGTAGATTTTTCGGTGCCGGCAGACACCGCCCCGCCTTCCGGGGACGGAGCCGGGAGCACCGACCCACGGAGGAACCCACGATGACCACCCGCACCGCCCGCACCGCACCGCACCCCGTGCTGCGGGTTCCGCCGGCGTCTCCCGAGCGGGCCGCCGCCCACTTCGCGGCGAGCCTCGCCTTCCACACGGACGCCTCGGACGTGGCCGCCGCGCTCGCCGACGACGGGGACCCCGGGTTCGTCGTCGTGGACTGCCGCTCCACCGAGTCCTGGGACCAGGGGCATCTGCCCTCGGCCGTGCACCTGCCCACCGCGTTGGTCCCCGAGCAGGCAGAGCGGCTCCTCGACCGGTCCGTGCCGGTCGTCACCTACTGCTGGGGGCCGGGCTGCAACGGCGCCGCGCGGGCCGCCCTCGCCCTCGCCGAACGGGGCTACCGGGTCAAGGAGATGCTCGGCGGGTTCGAGTACTGGGCCCGGGAGGGCTTCCCCTACGAGACCTTCGAGGGTCCCGCACGCCGGGACCCCGACCCGCTGACCGCGCCGCGCGCCGCCCCGCACTGCGGCTGCTGAGCAGGTGAGCACCGGGGGACGGCCCGCGACCGGGCGCGGCCCCGTCGAGGCCCTGGATTGGGCGGGGTGACCGAGCACTCCTTCCTCGCCGCGGTCCGGGAGTCCTACGACGCCGTCGCCGCCGACTACGCGCAGCACGTCAAGGCGCCCTCCGAGCTGGATCCGCTGTCGCGGGCGGTGCTGACCGCGTTCGCCGAACTCGTCCGGACCGGGGCCCACCCGGGCCGGTCGCCGACGTGGGCCCGGGAGGCCCATCCCGAACTGCGGTTCACTGTGGGCTCCATGACCGCATTGGAGGTCGGCGACCACCAACTCGGCGGCCTCCTGGCCCCCGAGGAGAGCGCCCGGTGCCCGGTGTTCCTGCGCCCTGCTCCTACTGAGGGCGCAGGAACGGTTCATCCGCCGCAGTGACGTTCCCCCGGGGCCGGGCGGCACGCAACAGCACCTCCAAGGCGGCGTCCGGATCGGCCGCGTAGTGGCCGCTGGCCCAGGCCGCGTTGGCCTCGATCACCGCCCAGCCGCCGTCCACCAACCGCCCCACGTCCACCACGATCGCCGACGGCAGCCGGGGCCCCGCAGCCACCACCCGGGCGGCGAACTCCCGCACTTCACCACCGCGGGGGTCCGCATCGAGCGGGAAGAGGTCCCGGCCGCCCCGCACCCCGTAGCGACTGCCGGTGCGCACCTCGCCGTCCAGCAGGAAGAGGCGGTACTCGGCGGAGAACGCCACGACATCGCTGACCAGCACCGGGGTGGTGTCGTCCAGGGCGTCGGGACCCGGCAGCCGACTGCCGTCCGGGTAGATCCTGGCGGGAAAGCTCTTGTCGTTGGGCGGCTTCACGAACGCCGGCCGCCGCAGTGCCCGCGCCGCGGCGAGCGGAACGCACGCGACGTGCCGGCCCGTCAGCTCCCGGGGAAGCCCCGCCAGCCAGTCCACCGGGGCCTCCAACAGGCCGAGCCCCAACTCCACCGCCACCACGTCGGCGAACCCCGGACCCGCGAACAGGGCGGGCCCGGGCGCACCGCGCACCGCGTCCGGCACCCACCGCCCCGGCAGCACCTCGCAGCCGAGCCCGCGCCGTTCGGCGGCAGCCGCCAGGGCGCGGCCGGTCGCCGTCGGTTGGGGCGGCAGGAACAGGGTGCGCGGTGGGCACGTCGTCGAGGTCACGAGGGGCAGGGTCCCGTATCCCGACCCCCCGGGGACAGCGGATTTCCCCGCACCCCTCGTGACGGATGGGCGCGGGGGAGGCGTCCCGCGGAATCCGGTGGTGCGAGGCGAGCGCGGCGTCGAGAATCGGCGGATGCGCGAAGTGGAGCTGTCCGACGGGATCGTCACCTTGACGCCGCTGCGACCGGACGACGTAGAGGCGCACCTCGCGGGTGAGGACGAACTGCTGGTTCGCTGGCTCAACGGCGGTCCGGGCACGCGCGAGGGCGTCGAAGCGTACGTCCGGCACTGCCGGGAACAATGGAACACGGCAGGTCCGCTCCGCGCCTTCGGCATCCGGACGGGCGCCGACGAGGTGCTCGCCGGCACGGTCGACCTGCGGTTCTCGGGAGCGGACCTGACTCCAGGTCAGGTGAACGTCGCCTACGGTCTCTATCCGTCGTGGCGGGGGCGCGGCCTGGCCACCCGCGCCGTCCTCCTGGCGTCCCGGTACGCGGCCACCGAGGGCGGGGAGCAAGCGGTGATCCAGGTCGATCCGGCCAACCCCGCATCCGCGGCGGTCGCGCGGCGGGCAGGGTTCACCCCCGGCGCGCGGGCGCACGGCGACGACGCCACCCGGTTCGACCGGTACGTGCGGGACCTGCGCGACCCACCCCCGTGAGGACCAGCCGCTACCTGACGACCCCGTCGACCCGGGCCCGGCACAGCGCGGCGACCAGCGTGTCGACGGCCCCGCCGGCGGCCCCGTCCCGCGGCAACCCGCTGACCTGCCCGTCCCCGACCTCCACCACGCGCCACTCCCCGTCCGTCCGCAGCGCCAGGTCCGTCGTCACGAACCGGCAGTCCAGTGCGGCGACGGCCGCCCGGACCCCCGCCAGCTCCGGAGCCGGACACCGGCCCGGAGTGTCGGGGTGCGCGGTCACCAGGACCGGCTCGCCGTCCACCCACCACACCCGGGCCTCGCCGCCCGCGACGAACGGTTCGAACTCCCGGAGCACCAGCCCGCCGGCCAGGGACTCGTCCTGGAGCGCGAAGAAACGGTGCACCACCGCGGCCAGTCGCTCCGCGTCCCCGAGGTCGGGCACGTGACACGCCTCGTCCCACTCGTGCTTGCGGGACTTCACGTAGTCCTTCACCACCGCTGCGCCCGGTCGCAGCGAAGCCGCCAGTTCCCCGAGCGCCGCCCGGTCGGGCGGGGCCCACGGTACGGCGGCCCGCCAGGCGCTGCGCGGGGTCAACCCGGTGAACGCGGCGTACCACCCGGGAAGTTCATGGGCCCGGGCGTACCGCGCCGGCCCGGTCAACAGCACGCACCCCCGCTCCTGCACGGCCCGCGCCAACTCCCCGTAGCGCCCGACGGGCACCATCCACCCCCGGTACCAGTAGGCACCCGATCCGACGGGGACGGCGGCCACCGCCTCGTGGGCCGCGCCGGTGGTGAGTGCCTCGTGGTCGATCAACGCGAGCGGTGCGCCGACCGCGCGGACGGCCGCCGCCTGCGGCCCGAAATCCGGGTCGACGCGGGTCGGGCGCAGCGGGTCGCACGGGAACAGGAATCCGGGACGCACGGGCGTTCCTCCGAAGCGGGGGCGGACGAGCAGGAGCGGACGGCGCCCGCCCGCTACAGCCGGGACAACTCGTCCACCAGGTCGTCCAGGCCCAAGGAGCCCTGGGAGAGGGCCGCCATGTGCCACGCCTTGGCGTCGAACGCGTCCCCGTGGCGCTCCTTGGCGCGCTCCCGACCGAGCAGCCAGGCGCGCTCGCCGAGCTTGTAGCCGATGGCCTGACCGGGGATCGACAGGTACCGGGTCAGCTCGCTGGCCACGTAGTCGGCCGGCCGGCTGCTGTGCGCGCCGGTGAACTCCTCGGCCAGCGCGATGGTCCACCGCTCACCCGGGTGGAAGGGCGAATCGGCCGGGATCTCCAGCTCCAGGTGCATGCCGATGTCCACGATGACCCGCACCGCCCGCATCATCTGGGCGTCCAGGTAGCCGAGTCGGGTCTCCGCGTCGGTGAAGAAGCCCAGCTCGTCCATCAGCCGCTCCGCGTACAGGGCCCAGCCCTCGCAGTTGGCGCTCACCCCGCCGACGCCCGCCTGGTAGCGCGACAGGTCCTCCTGGACGTGGGCCCACTGCGCGAGCTGGAGGTGATGGCCGGGCACGCCCTCGTGGTACCAGGTGGACACCAGGTCGTAGACCGGGAAGCGGTCCAGCCCCATGGTCGGCAGCCAGGTGCGGCCCGGACGCGAGAAGTCCTCCGACGGTGCCGTGTAGTACGGCGCGGCGGCCCCTCCGGGCGGCGCGATCCTGGACTCCACGACCCTTACGCGGTCCGCGAGTTCGAAGTGCGTGCCGTCCAAGGCGTCGATCGCGCGGTCCATCAGGTCCTGGAGCCAGACCCGGACCTCCTCGACGCCCTCGATGTGCCGTCCGTGCTCGTCGAGGTGGGCCAGTGCGACCCACGGGGTGGCGGCGCCCGGCAGCACCTTCTCGGCCTCCGCCCGCATCTCCGCCAGCAGCCGGTGGTACTCGGACCAGCCGTACGCGTACGCCTCGCCCAGGTCGAGGTCCGTACCGTTGAAGTAGCGGGACCACCGTGCGTACCGTTCGCGGCCCACCGGGTCCGGCGCTCCCTCGAACGCCGGGGCGTACTCCGCGGCCATCCAGTCGCGCAGCTCCGCGAACGCCGTCCGGGCGATCCGGGCGGCCTCGGTCAGCTCCGTCCGCAACGTCTGCGGGCCGGGGGCCACGAACTGCTCGAACCAGGAGTCGCCCGCGGCATCGGGTTCGGTCCATTCGGTGAGCTGGCCGATGAAGGTGGCGGTGGGGCGCGGGCCGGCGAACAGCTTGCGCTCCAGGCCCAGGGCCAGCGACGCGCGGTACCCGGCCAGCGAGGCCGGCACCGCGCGCAGTCGGGCGGCGAGCACGGCCCAGTCCTCGTCCGTGTCGGTAGGGGTGAGGGAGAACGCCTCGCGCACGTCGTGCGGGGGCGAGAACATGTTGCCGACCGCCCGCAGGTGTTCGTCCGCGTCGTGGACGGCCAGTTCCGCGGTGAGCCGTTCGCGCAGCAGCCGGCCGCAGCGGCGTTCCCGGTCGGCGCCGGCGCCCGGCAGCGCCTCGGCCGCGTCCAGGCGGGTCAGCGTCCGGCGGGCCAGGTCCGCCCGGGCGGCCTGGCCGGCGGGGGAGTAGTCGGGAAGGGCACGGTGGCTCGCGCGCACCCCCAGGTAGGTGCCGGTCACCGGATCGAGGGCGACGAGGTCGTCGACATAGGCGTCGGCGACCTCGCGGGGAAGCGGGCTCTTCGTCTCTGACATGCGAACATCCTCGTACGTGGACCCGTACGTCGTCACGAGGGCCTCGGTGTGCGCGGCGGCGGCAACCGGGTGGCCGACCGGTCGGAACCGTCGCCCGCGGTCCCGTGATCGGATCTCCGTTCGATTCCTCCGTAGGTCCGCCCCACCGACCGGAGTGGCCCGGAATGCACCCAGTGCCACCGAAGCGCCCGTCCGACGTGTAACTTCGGCCCCGGGCGCCGCGATCCGGAACCGTACAGGCGCCCGGGGACGTACCTGGGGGCGGGACGGTGTCGACGAAACCGACCGGACTCACCTTGTGGCAGCTGGTCGTCGTGACCGTTCTGGGCGCCCTGCTGGTGGGACTGACACTGCTGTTCGGACTCAATCGGCTGATGGGGGGACTGCTGCTGGACGACGACGACTGCCTCGGGACCGAGGCCAGGGCGGACGAGATCTCCTCGGTGTCCCTCCTCGGGTCGCCGCCCGAAGGAGCGCGGGTCGCGACGGGCTGGCACACCCTGGAGGTGGGCTGCAGGGACGGCCGCGACGACGAACTGCTGTCGGCCACCCGCAGCTACGAGTTCGACGGCGACCACCAGGTGGTCCGGGACCACTACCGCGCGTTGGCGGAGGGCGACGGCTGGACCCGGGTGACCACCGCACGCGCAGCGGGCGACCCCCAGGTGGGGCGCACCGACGTCTGTTTCGAGAAGGAGTTGGCCGGCGGTCGGGTACTGCTACGGGTCTCCTTCGACCCCGGAGTCTTCTGGGTGGGCACCGAGACCGCGCTCGACGACGACGAACACGTCCACTGCTGAGGGCCCCCCGGACACCGGGCGGCGCCGGCAGCCGTCACGGGGCGGGCGTCGCGGTACCGCGGTCGGTGACACCGGCAGCCGACGCCGAACGGCTGCCGGCCGCGACCCCGTCCAGCCGGGCCGTGATGATCAGCACCCCTTCGTCGAGCTGGTAGTCGAGCGGCAGCCCCAGCCCGCGCATCACCGCCACCATCGCGGTGTTGGACGCCTGGGTCACCGCGTAGACGCTCGCACAGCCCGCCTCCTCGGCCGCGGTCACCAGGCGCCCCAGGAGCTCGCTGCCGATGCCCCGTCGCTGCCACGCGTCCTCGACCAGGAGGGCCACCTCCGTCTCGTCGCCGTCCCACAACAGGTGCCCGAGCGCGACGATCCGGCCGGAGGCGGTCCGCGCGGCCAGGGTGCGGCCGAAGCCCGGGGCCAGCAGCCGACGCAGGTACGGGTCGGCGTCCTTGACGGAGCCGTGGTACCGCATCCGCAGCGTCTGGGACGAACACCGCTCGTGCAGGGCCTTCGCCTCCGCGAGGTCCGCCGGCGAGGCCCGGCGAACGGTCACCTCCCCACCGCGCGCCAGAGCCACCCGGTCCTGCTGCCGTGACACCCGGGGGCCCAGCCGGGTGTCCAACTCCACCAGCGCCCGCGCACGGGCGAACTCCGTCGGGGTGAAGGGGAGGTGGGGCCGTTCCACGGTGAGGTGGCCGCCGTCCGGGGTCCGCAGTCGCAGGACAGTGTCCCCCGGCAGGACGCCCTCCGCCGACGCGTCGAGACGGTGTGCCTCCGCGGGGTCGGCCGCCGGCGCGTCGGTGCGGGGAGCGGGGTGGGAACGGACCGTACAACGGCCCAGGAGCTGACGGAGCGCCAACGGGAGTTCCGCCGGGTCCAGAGCGGTCCGGGTGGCGAGGCCCAGGGCCCTGGTCGACGCGTCGACCAGGTCGTGCGGGTCGGCCCGTTCGATCCGGGTGCCGGTGCCGCCGGCCCGGGCGGCGGCCCGGGCGACCTCGCCCGCGGGGAGCCCGGCCGGCGCCCGGACCAGGAGTTCGTCCACCGTGCCCTCGGCCAGTGGGTGGGTCTGGAGGCTCAGGATGTCCACCTGGTGCTCGGCCAGGGCCGCGCACAGCGCCGCGAGCGAGCCCGGGGTGTCGCGGACCGTCGTGCGCAGCCGCCACAACTCCGTCGCCCCCGGCCCTCCCGGACCGGAGACCGCGGACGGCACCCGGTCCGCAAGGGCGTGCGGCGCCGTCCCGTCGGACCCGGCCGGGTGGTCGTGGCGGCGCGAGCGGTGGGCCCACCAGGTGTGGAACCCCGCCGTGGCCAGGAGCACCACCGCCGAGATCAGCAGCAGCGCGGGTCCGCTCGGCCCGTGGCCGATCAGATTGGCCACGGCGTCCGCCACGGCGACCGCCGTGAACAGGGCGGCCAGCTCCACCACGTCCCGGCGCCAGTGGTGTGCGCGCCGTTCGGGGCCGGCGGGGCGGGGGACGGGGAGGTCTCGGCTCATGCCGTCACTGTGGCGGGACCGTGTTGCGTGATCACGAACCGTTTGTGACCGATGGGTAAAACACCCCGCGCGCCGCGCCGCCCCGTGCCCGGATCACCCGGTGGACTCCGCCCCGAGCGCCGCGTGCAGTCGTCGGGCCTGGGTGAGCAGCCGGGCGCTGCCGCTGCGGGCCGCCAGCTCCGCGAGGTGCGGGACCGTGCCCCGGTCCCCGGTGTGCTCCGCGCACTCCGCCGCCACGGCCAACAGGTCCGCCACTCCCCGCAGGGCCTTGCCGTCGTGCGCGGGGCCGGCCAGCAGCGCGGGCAGCGTCTCCCGCAGTACCGCCCCCACCGTGCGGTACGCGCCCGTCGCCGCTGCCGTGCGCACGCTGTCCACGGCACGCGACGGCTTGACCGTGCCGCGGAGCATCAGGGTGCTCAGCAGGCCCCCCAGCAGCGGGACGTCGAGCTGCCCCCGCGCGGCCAGCACCAGCAGCGCGTCCACCGCAGCGACCCGCTCCTCGCTGTTGCGCGCACCGATGCCGTACGCCACGGACAGGTGGACCGCGGGGCCGGCCGGCCCGGGCGCCTCGGCGAGGCTCGGCAGATAGGCCACGTCGCCGCTGGCGTTGTACCGGGCGGTCTGCGACAGCAGGCCGACCAGCCGGGCCGCCACCAGCTCCCGCCGGCCCGGCACGGCCAGCAGCTCGTGGCCCTCGCGCTCGACGGTCCAGTGGTAGCAGGACCGGCTCGCGTGGGTGTCGGCCTCCAACGGGGCGCCCATGGCGTGGAACACGGCCGGAAGGCCTTCGAAGAGGCTGTGCGCCTGGCCCACCTCGACCAACAGGGCTTGGCTCTCCTGGTCCGTCACGACCTGCAGCGACGGCAGCGGGGGCTCGCCGTCGGCCAGCCAGCGGGCGAGACGGTCGCCCTCCGGCGTTCCGAGCCCGGTAGCTGCGGTCACGGCAGCGGCGGCCTCCGGGGACGGGCCCGTGGCCGTCCCGGGTTGCGCCCGCTCGTCCCGGCGCACCCGTAGCAGCGCCTGTGCGAAGTCCACCTCGCCGGGGCTCACCCCCAGCCGCCGGTACGCGTCCAGCCGGGCCACGAGTTCCGCCGGATCGACCTGCCCCGAGGTCCAGGACGGGGTGGCCAGGAGGAACGGCGGCCGGTCGCTGGCCACCCGGTACGCCGCCTCCCACAGCCGGGCCTGACGGGGTTGCTCCAGCACCGCGTGCACGCAGCAGTCCAGGCCCTGCGCGCTCCTGCGCGCCGCCGTGTGCAGCGTGGCGGTCCGCACCACCTCGAACAGGCTCGCGAGGACCACCTCGATCCCGTACGTGTCCACACCGAAGTTGATGTTGGGCCGTCCGTGCTCGGAGGCCCCGGGGTACCACCAGCGCCGTACGACGACCGGGCGCACCGCCTCGACCAGGGCCTCCCGGTCCGTGTGCGCGTACCGCACCAGAGCGTCAAGGACGCGTTCGAAGGTCACCGCGTCGCTGCGGCCACTGCTCGCCAGCAGGAGGGCGCTCACCTCCTCCGTCAGCTCCGCCACCGACCCGATCGGCGGGACCGGCCGGCCGGGCTCGGGCACCGGCGGGAGGAACTCCTCGTACGGTTCCGTGTTCGTGTCCGTGGACTCCAGGGCCCGGGGCGCACCGCCCAGGGCGCGGGCGGCGCGCGGGCGCAGAGGAGCGCTCAGCTGCTCGGCCGCCGCCAGAATCTCCTCCCGGACGGAGTCGGGCACCTGGGCGGCGTACTTCTCCACCAGCTTGAGGGCGCGTTCCTGGAGGTCGGTGTCCTGGTGCCCGAAGGCGTCGGCGACCGCGGGCAACAGCTCCGGCAGCAGCTCCGACGAGGCGCCGAACACCTTGCCGAGCAGGATGAGTTGGGACCGTACGAGCTTCTTCTCCGGACGGAACAGGGCGCCCCGCGACACCTCCGCCAGCTGTCGGGCCGTCAACTCACCGTCCAGCGCCATCGCACCGAGGACCGCCTGGGCGTGTGCGGCCACCGTGGGCCCGGCGTCCGCCACCAGCGCCGTCCAGTCCGCGGTGCGCTGCCGCTCCTCGTCCCGCGTGGGCGCCAACTTCCCCAGCAGGGTGAGGAAGGCCCGCTGGTCGGCGGTCCTGCCGCCGCGCAGCAGCCAGGCCACACAGGCGTCCAGCATCGCCGTGCGCTCCAGGGCGCCCTCGGCCGTCAGCCAGGTCAGCGTCGGTATCCAGCCCTCGGTGCCGTCCCTGCCGTAGCTCCACTCCAACTGCGCGCCGATGTCGTCCAGCTCGAACAGGGCGGTGACCATGGTCACCAGATGCGGATCGGAGCGCAGCCGGCCCAGCAGCTCGGGACCGGCGGCCAACCGATGCCGTCTGACCTCGTCCATCCACCCGCGCACGTAGCTCTCGGTCGTGGGCACCGCGCAGTCGGCGAGCCGGACCAGCCCGGACATCAACTCGTACGCCACCCTCGCGGACGGCGGGCGCTCCGCGAGCCGCCGGGCCACTTCGCCCTGCCACTCGGGACCGCGGTCGGCGAACACCTCCAGCAGCAGCTTGGGCGGGGCCGGGGACCACCGCATGTCCGCGCCGGTCAGCCAGGTCGCCGTGGCCACCGCGCCGGTGTGGCAGGCGGCGCCCGCCGCGTGCAGGGCCGGGTACGTCCGCCGGGACCGGCGCGACCACGAGTCCGTCCGCAGTTCCTTGCGCAGCGCCTTCAGCCCGGACAGTGCCGCACGGCGCTCGCCCGTCGTCATCGCCCGGGTCAGCGTGACCACCGAGGACACGTTTCCGTCCCGCACGGCCGCCACTAGTGCGTCCGTGGCCTGCTGCGGCGTCCGGGCCGCCTGACCCGACTGCCCCGCCTGCGCCGGCCGGTCCGCCGGGTCGTGGGATGACGTGGTCCGTGCCGTCTGCGTGCTCATCGTTCCTGCTGCCTTCGTCGTGTCGTGTCGGAGGTTCACCGGATTCGTCACCGCTGCCTGGCCGGTCGTCATCGGACGCCGGTGTCCGTCTCCACCGCGGGGGCCGGGGCCGTCCGCCCGGTGCCGACGGGGGCCGTGACCTCCCGGCGGGCCATCCGTACCGCCAGGGCGTGCTTGCACGGGCCCCGCCCGCCCCGGTAAGCGGCCCACCACTGACAGGTGCAGCTCAGTCGGCCGCCGTCCTCGCGCACCCGGTGCACATGGCCGTCCTCGGCGGTGACCGTGCCCAGGGCGCCCTCCCACGTCACGGCCCCGGCCCGCAGCAGGGCGCGCGCGGACCGCAGCCGCGGATTGTGGCGCTCGGCGCGGGCCGCGTCGTAGGGCAGCTCGCGGTGGAAGTAGGCGGCCTCCGCGGTGTCGTACCCCACCCGGCCCGAGGTGCCGAGCCGCACCAGGGCGGCCCGCACCCGCTCCGGGGTGAGCCCGGAGGACGCCGCGAGATCGGCGATCTCGATCCGGGGCTCCCAGGCCAGCAGCACCCCGATCAGCTCCGCGTCCTCCCCGGCCTCGTCCGTCGCCAGCGCCTCCAACACCCCGCCCTCGCCGGAGAACCCGCGCGACGCCTCGGGCGACAGGGTGAGCGTCAGCCGCATGCCGGGCAGCACGACCTCCCAGGCGGCCGAGACCGCCGCCTCCCCGACCGCCGCCGGACCGTAGATCCGCAGCGCCGTGGCGTGCCGCAGCACCCGCTGGAGGGCGACCAGCCGATCGGGACCCGGCAGGCACACGGCGCCCGGCACCGGCCGGGTGGTCTGCCGCAGGCTCCGGCCGGCGGGCACCACCCACAGCGGCGGACGCGCCCGCCCACTGCCCTTCGGCAGCGACCGGAGGAAGCGCACGGCCTCGCCGGCGGGCAGTTCGGCCCGCAGTTCGAAACCGGCCGCTATCACCTGTGCCTCGGCGAATCCCCGCAGCCAGCGGTCCGGCAGCGGTACCTTCTTCTCCACCACGGGCCCGTCCAGGGTGGTGACCGCGAGGTCGTCCGGGCCGACCCGCAGGTGCAGGGGGTCGTCCGAGCCGATCCGGGAAAGCGCCTCGCGCAGGGGGTTGTTCACGTCCACGTTCGTCGTGCCGTGCCCGATCTCGCCGCCGTCCAGCCCCGGCGCCAGGACGTCGAGACGGGCGTACACCCCGCCGCACCCCGAGAACGACTCGAACCGGATGCGGTCGCCGTTGCCCGTGACCACCGGGTCGAGCAAGCCCCGCATCTGCGGCTGGTAGTACCGGGCCGCCGCCACGTCGGCCACCGCGAGCAGGGCGGCCGAAGCGATCTGGGGCGAGGTGAGGAAGCCGGTGAAGAACCGGGGGTGGGCCTCCCGGCCGGTCGGCGTCGCGCCCTGGGAGGTCTCCAGGCCGAGGCGCCGACCACCGGGCACCGACTCCAGCGAAGAAGGGCGTGCGTAGGCCAGGGCGTGCAGTGAACGGGTCATGGGGAAAACGGTAGGTCTCCCCACTGACAATCGGCCTGACCTGCGGGGACGTTGGGCTCCGGGCCGATCGCGGACCCACTCCACGCACCCCCGCGATCCGGCCGCCCCGGCGCGGTCACGCCCCGTCGACCCACCCCGGGCGGGGTCACGCCCCGTCAGCCGCCCCCACCGCCGCGGCGAGTCGCCGCACCCCGTCGACGATCCGCGCCGGGGGCAGGTGCGCGTAACCGAACACCAGACGCACCGCGCCGTCATCGGGCACCGAGGACGCGTGCTCCGCGTACGAGGACAGGGGCCGGACGGCAACGGCGGCGGCCTCCGCCCGGCCCAGGAACCGCGCCTCGGGCCCGAACCGCCCGGGGAGCGCGGCGATCACGTGCAGCCCCGCGGAGATCCCCGTCACCCGAGCACCGGGGAAGCCCTCCCGCACCGCCCCGACCAGGGCGTCCCGTCGTTCCCGGTAGGCCCGCCCGCACCGCCGCAACTGACGGTCGTACGCCCCGCTCTCCACGAACCGCGCCAACACCTCCTGGTCGGCGGCGGGATTGCCCAGGTCCATGGTCCGCTTTCGCTCCACCAGCGCGTCGACCAGCCGCTCCGGTGCCAACAGCCACCCCAGCCGCAGCCCGGGGGCCAACGACTTGCTCACCGAACCCGTGTAGAGCACGTGCTCCGGGTCGAGGCCCTGGAGGGCGCCCACGGGGGAGCGGTCGTACCGGAAGTCGCCGTCGTAGTCGTCCTCCACGACCAGCCCGTCCACCGCACGCGCCCACTCCAGCAGATCGGCCCGCCGCCGCGCCGAGTACGCGATCCCCAACGGGAACTGGTGCGCGGGCGTGGTCACCACGCAGCGCACCCCCGACGCCGCGAGGGGACCGAGCGCCACCCCCTCCCCGTCCACCGGCAGGGGCACGGCACGCACCCCCGTCGCGGCGAACAGCGCACCGTGCGGCGGGCTGCCCGGATCCTCGACCCCCACCGCACGCTCCCCGCGCGCGTGCAGGACGAGCCCGAGCAGGGTCAGGGCCTGGGCGACGCCCGAGCACACCACCAGGCGCTGCGGATCGGCCACCACCCCGCGCCTGCGGGCCAACAACCCGGCGAGGGCCGTACGCAACCGGGGCAACCCGCCGGGGTCGGGATAGCCGAGTGCCCCGTGCGGCACCTCCGCCAGGACCGCACGGTAGGCGGTCGCCCAGCCCGCGCGCGGGAACAGCGACAGGTCCGGTGTGCCGGGCAGGAAGTCGATGCCCGGGCCGGGCCGGCGCGGGGCACGGTCCCGGGCCGCTGGACGGGCCGCCCGCGCCGCACCACCCACCCAGGTGCCGGCCCCGCGGTCGCTGCGCAGGTACCCCTCCGCGGTCAACTGCTCGTACGCCTCCGTCACCAGCCCGCGCGACACCCCCAGGTCACCGGCGAGGTCCCGGGAGGACGGGAGCCGGGTCCCCGGGGCCAACCGGCCGCTGCGGACCGCCTCGCGCAGCGCCGACCGCAGGGCCCGCCCCCGCGACCGGGCCGGCGCCGCCACCGCGGGCCGCAGCAGTTCCCACGCGGCGCTACCGGGCCCGCCGCTCCGGCCCTTCGCACCGTCACCGGAAGTGGTCCCCGATACGCTCATGGAAGTGGACCTTAATCCGGTCCACCCACGTCCCTAACGTCGGTCCCATGAACGCGAACTCCGTGCGCGGAGCCCTGTCCGCCGCCCTCGCCTGCGTCCTGGTCGGCGGCTCCTTCACCGCCAACAGCCTCCTCGGGGACTACCCCTACGCGGGCGGCCTGTTCCTTCGCTACGGGCTCGCCTTCCTGCTGCTGCTCCCGTTGGTGGGACCGGGCGCCACGGCCGCGGTCCGCGGCTTGGCGGCCCGTCAGTGGCTGTTGCTGCTCCTGCTCGCCGCCGTCGGCATGGTCGGGTTCAACTTCGCCGTGCTCGCGGCCGAGCGCACCGCCGAACCCGCGGTGCCCGGGGTGCTCGTCGGCTGCGCGCCGATCGTCGTCGCCGTCCTGGTGCCGGCGCTCGCCGGGCGCCGACCGGGCCGGGCGGCGCTGTACGGCGCCCTCCTGGTCGCGGTGGGCGCCTTCACGGTCCAGGGCTGGGGGCGCACCGACGCGGCCGGGCTGGCGTTCTCTGTCTGCGCGCTGCTCGGCGAGGTGGGGTTCGCGGTGCTCGCCGTGCCCGTGCTGCGCCCGCTGGGACCCAAACTGTTGTCGGCGGTGGTGTGCGCGCTCGCCACCGTCGAGTCCGCCTTCCTCGGGGTGCTGGTGGACGGCGGCGCCTGGCTGCGGATGCCCGACCTGACGGAGGCGCTCGCCCTGGGGTGGGTCGCCGCGGTCGTCACGGTGATCGGCTTCGTCTGCTGGTACGCCGGCGTGCAGCGCATCGGGGCGGAGCGGGCCACGCTGTTCTCCGGGCTGATCCCGGTCGCTGCCGCCGCCACCGCACCCCTGGTCGGAGCCGGGGCCTACGGCACCGCCCAGGCCGTCGGCAGCGGCTTGGTGGCGGTGGGGGTGGCCGTCGGGGCGGGCCTCCTCGATGGACGGCGGGGCGGGGCGACGGCCGGGCCGCCCGACCCGAGGGGTGCCGGGGGCGTCCGGTCCACCGGTGAGGCCCCGGCGGCGGCCCGGCGGTCGGTGGACCCCACCGGTGTCGACGGCCCCTGACCAGGGCACCTGAGCCGACCGGTACCGGCTGGACAGCGGGTCGGACCGCGAGGTGGGATGGGGGCGTGGCTGCCGACACCGCGACCGAGGTCTTCGAGGAACACCGTTCCGTCCTGACGGGCGTGGCGTACCGCATGCTCGGCCGGGTGGTCGACGCCGAGGACGTCGTCCAGGACGCCTGGCTGCGCTGGTCGGGCGCGGACCGCAGCGAGGTGCGCGACCCGCGGGGCTACTTGGTCCGCGTCACCACCCGGCTCGCCATCGACCGACTCCGCCAGGTGCAGACACGGCGCGAGTCCTACGTCGGCCCGTGGCTGCCCGAGCCGCTGGTGACCGACTTCGGGTCCGTCGCCCAGGACGGCGCCCAACACGTCGTCCTCGCCGATTCGGTGTCGCTGGCCGTCCTGGTGGTGCTGGAGTCGTTGTCGCCCCTGGAACGCGCGGTGTTCGTCCTCCGGGAGGCGTTCGGCTACCCGTACGGGGAGATCGCCGTCACCCTCGACCGCACCGAGGCCGCCGTCCGGCAGCTCGCCACCCGCGCCCGCAAGCACGTCGAGGAGCGGCGGCCCCGTTACGACGTCGATCCGGAGGAACGCCGAGACCTCACTGAGCGCTTCCTCGCCGCCGCCGCCGAGGGCGATCTGGAGCGGCTGCTGTCCCTGTTGGCGCCGGACGCGCGTCTGGTCGGCGACAGCGGGGGCAAGAGCAGGGCGCCGCTGCGCGTCATCGAGAGCGCCGACAAGGTGGCCCGCTTCCTCTGCGGCATCGCCAGCAAGGACATCGGCGGGGGCACCACTTTCGAACTCCTCGAAGTCAACGGAGGCATCGCCGTCCTCGCCCGCGACGACGGCGCGCCCGACGCGGTGTTCCAACTGGACGTGGTGGACGGTCGCGTTCAGCGCGTCTACATCATTCGAAATCCGGACAAACTCATCTCTCTAAGGTGAAGTCGTTCTTGGGTGCCCCCGCGTGAGTTTGTGCGCGGGGGCGCTCGGCTGTGCGCCCACTCCCCGCCGGCGCGCCGGAAAGTAAAGGTTTCGTCATGTGACGATCCCTGTACGCGATGTGACAAGTGCCTTGCGGGCGTGTGAGCATCGCTAACGCCTCATGAATGTTGTCTTGACTGGAGCGGGATCGACCCCGTGTCGATTCAGAATTGGTCTTGACCAAGGGGTGGCTCGGCTCTATCGTCGCAGACATAGTGCAGGAACCTTTAATAAACAAGGGCGCTAAAAACGCTTCTGGGACACGGCGATTGCGGAGGACAGGGTGGGGACCACGCAACTGGAGACGGTGCCGGAGCCCAAGTACTGGCACCTGAAGACCGTGCTCACCGAGGCACTCGACTCGGAGTTCGCGGTGGGCGAGATCCTGCCCAACGAACGTGAGCTGGCAGCCCGCTTCGGGGTCGCCCGCGCGACGCTCCGGCAGGCACTGGAGCAACTCGAACTCGAAGGGCGCCTCCATCGTCGACGCGGAGTCGGCACCACGGTCGCCCCCCCGCGCGTCGGGGTCGCCGTGGGGTCCGACGAGCAGGACTGGCCCGGCGCGCTCGGAGAAGCATGGCAGACCGCGGGCAGCGAGTCGGACGTGCCCCCTGCCGCGGTCGCACGGATGCTGGAGACCCTCGACGGCGAAGCGGTGCACATCGTGCGGCGCACCCGGGTGTCGAACGGCCTGCCCGTCGCCGCGGAACTGCTCTACGTCCCCGGTTCGTCCGTGCCGGACGTCTCCGGGATCGACAACCCGTCGGGCACGGCCCGCGGACGCGCCGTGCTGCGGGAACTCCAGCGGCTCGGACTCGAAGGGCAGGACCGGTCCGTCGAGCTGGGCTCCGCCCGCGCCGACGACGCCCGGGAACTCGACCGGCTGCCCGGGGCACCGGTCCTCGTCGTCACCACCCGGTTCTTCGCCGCCGGACGCACCGCCGCGGTGTCGGTCGCCACGTACCGGGCCGACACCTGCCGGTTGACCTTCGGCGACTCCGGTGGCGTCGAGATACACCACGGGCCCGAACGCCGGGCCTCCTGAACAACCGACCGCCGCGGCGGGCCCCGGCGAGAACGGGGCCGCCGCGGCGGTTTGCTACGCGCCCGACGGTTGCGGCGGGTCCCGCCGCTTTCCGGACCCCGGGCCCGCGGGGCGGGCCGGTCAGTCGACGACGGGACTGCGGCGCTCGATCAGCACCACGTCGCGCCAGACCCCGTGGTGGCGGGCCACCCGCTCGCGGACGCCGATCACCCGGAACCCGGCCCGTGCGTGCAGGGCGAGGCTCGCGGTGTTCTCCGGAAACACCCCCGACTGCACGGTCCAGATCCCGGCCGCCTCGGTGGAGGCGATCAGCGCCCGCAACAGGCTGCCGGCGACACCCCGGCCCCGCGCGTCGGGGCGGACGTACACCGAGTGCTCGACCACACCCGCGTACGCCGGCCGGGCGGACACCGCACTGACCGCGGCCCACCCCAGTACCGAACCCCGCGGGTCGAGGGCGACGCCACGGTGGTCCGGGAGCCGAGCGGCGTCGAAGGCGTCCCAGCCCGGGGCGGCGGTCTCGAAGGTCGCGTTGCCCTCCTCGATGCCCGCCCGGTAGATCGCGAGGACCTGTGCGGCGTGCTCGGGCCCCATCGGGGCGAGCCTGACGACGGCGTGCGACACCACAAGCTCCTCCGCTCCGACCAACGGGACGGGCCGCCGTGCGTGACCGGGCGACCGCCGCCGTCCCGGACGGTACCAAGCCGCGCGGCTTCCTCGACAGGGGCCGCCCGGGTCGCCTGTACGGGGGAGGCCGGCACCCGGTTGGCGGCCCGTCCCCGCCCGGAGCCGACCACGGGCACCCACCGGTGGTTCAGTGGGGACGGCCGCTCGCCCGGAACGGCCGCGGACGTCCGACCCACGCCGGCGGAGGTACGGATGGAACCCCTGATCGCCCTCCTCGTCGGGTTCGTCGGGGCACGACTGGCCGGGTTCGCGGGCGTGGACGTCCTCGACGCCTGGCTGCCCGCGCTGCGCGTCGGCCTGGCGGTGATGTTCGTGTTCACCGGCCTCGCGCACTTCCACCCCAGGCTCCGGGCGGAGATCGTCGACATGGTGCCGCCGGGCCTGCCGCGGCCCGAACTGTTGGTGACGCTCACCGGCGTCCTCGAACTGGCCGGCGCGGTCGGCCTGCTGATCCCGGCCACGGCGCCGTGGGCGGCGATCTGTCTGATGCTGCTGCTGGTCGCGATGTTCCCGGCCAACCTCTCCGCCGCGCGCCGCAAGACGACGCTCGGCGACCCCATCGGCCGGCGCACGCTCTACCAGATCGTCTACGTCGGGGCCCTGGCCCTCACCCTGGCATGAGAGCCGGAGCCAGAGCCGGAGCCGGCATCGGAACCAGAACCGGACCGGCGGATCGGAGGAGACCGGGTGAGTCACGACGGCCCCCATGACGTGGTGATCGTGGGCTCCGGGGCGGCCGGGCTGTGCGCGGCGCTGGCCGCCGCCGTCGAGGGCGCGAGCGTGCTGGTCCTGGAGGGCAGCGACCGGTGGGGCGGCGCCACCGCCGTCTCGGCGGGTCAGGTGTGGGCCCCGGCCAACCACCACATGGCCGAAGCGGGCGTCGCCGACGACCCCCGGGACGCCCTCGCCTATCTGCTCGGCCGGACCCGCGGTCGTGATCCCCACCTGGCCGCGGCGTTCGTGGACGCGGCGCCCCGGATGATCCGCTTCCTGGAGGAGCACGCGCCGATCCGCTTCACCCCGACGACCCTGCCCGACTCCTTCGCCGAAGCACCCGGCGGACGCACCCACGGACGCAACCTCGAAGTCGCCCCGGTGTCGTTGGGCGCCCTGGGCACCGCGGAGGACCTGTTCTGGCCGCCCCCCTTCTTCGCGCCGGTGGTCACCAACGAGGAGATCACCCGGCTCCGCCTGGTCACCGGGGGAACACCCCCACCGGGCCTGATCGAGGAGCGGACGGCAGCCGGCCGGGTCGCCCTGGGGCAGGGACTGGTCGTCGGACTGCTGCACGGCTGCCGGGCCCGCGGCGTCGACCTGCTCCGCGGCCACCGGGTCACCGGACTGCTCACCACGGGCGCGCCCGGAGCGACCGCCGTCACCGGCGTCCGGATGGCCGGGGGCCCGGAGTTCCGTGCCCGGCGGGCGGTCGTCCTGGCCTGCGGCGGCTTCGAACACGACAGGGCCCTGTGCGCGCGGCTGTTGGACGGACCCTACGCCCATCCCGTGACGCCCCCGGTGGGCCGCGGTGACGCACTGCGGCTGGCCGCCGGCGCGGGCGCGGCGCTCGCCCACACGGGGGAGTGCTGGTCCTGGCCCGTCACCCAGCGCCCGGACGCCGCCTGGCCCGACGGCACCCCCAGGCCCGAACTGACGCTCGCGGAGCGCATGCTCCCGCACGTCATCTGGGTCAATTCCGCGGGCCGGCGCTTCGTCAACGAGTCCAGCCACAACGTCGCCCTCGCCTTCGCCGAACTCGACCCCGCCACCGGGCACCCGCGCAACACCCCGGCCTGGGCCGTCGCCGACGCCCGCTACCGGGCCCGCTACCCGTTCGTCGGCGCCCGCCCCGGACAACCGCTGCCCCCGCACGCCGTCGAAGCGGCGACCCCGGCCGAACTCGCCGCCCGCACCGGCATCGACCCCGGGACGCTCACCGAGACGCTCCGGCGCTTCAACGAGTTCGCCGCCCGGGGCCTCGACCCCGACCACGGCCGGGGAACCACCCACTACGACCGTGCCGGCGGGGACCCCACCGCACCCCACCCGAACCTCGGCACCGTCGCCGAACCCCCGCTGTGCGCCGCCCGGATCCTGCCCGGCTCCGTCGGCACCAAGGGCGGCCCGCTCACCGACGAGCAGGCCCGGGTGCTGCGCTGGAACGGCGATCCCCTGCCCGGGCTGTACGCGGCGGGCAACGCGATGGCGGGCGCGATCGGCCCGGGCATCGTCTCGCCGGGCGCGACCATCGGCTCCGCCCTCACCTGGGGCTGGATCGCCGGCACCACCGCGGCCCGCGGCGCCGGCGGCTAGCGAGGACGGTCCCCCGGCCGCCGCCGCTCAGCGCCGGGCGGTCACCGTGCCCTGCACCGCGAACAGTTGCTCCTCGACGTGGTCCAGGGCCAGCCGCAGCGCACCGGTCGCGACCGCCGCCTCGCCCAGCATCGACAGGGCCACCTTGGGCGCGCGCAGACAGTACCGCTCCAGCTCCCGCCGCAACGGCTCCAGCACGCCTTCCAGCCCGGTCGCCCACCCGCCGACCACGACCAGTTCCGGATCGAGGGCCAGCACCAGCGCGGCGACGTTGTGGACCAGTCGCCGCATGAACCGGTCCACGGCGGCCCGGGCGTTCTCGTCGCCCTCCTGGGCGAGGGCGAAGACCTGCGCCACGGCCTGCTCGTTCAGCGGCTCCAACGGCTTGCCCGTGGTCGACAGCAGCGTCTCGGGCGTCACCTCCCGGCCCAACAGGTGCAGGGCCCCGATCTCGCCCGCCGCACCACCGAAGCCCCGGTGCAGCCGCCCGCCGATCAGCGATCCGGCGCCCGGACTGAGACCCGCGAGGACGAAGACCACGTCGTCGGACTCCTTCGCGGCGCCCTTCCAGTGCTCCGCGACCGCCGCCGTGTTCGCGTCGTTCTCGACCAGGACCGGGCACTTGAAGGACCGCCGCAGGCGCTCCCCCAACTGGAGGCCCGTCCAGCCGGGCAGTGCCGCGCCCAGCTTGATCACGCCGTCCGCCTCGATGATCCCGGGCGTGCCCACGCCGACCGCCCACAGCGAACTGCGGGCCACCCCGGTGCGCCGCAGGGTGTCCGCGACGGTGGTCCGCAGCCGCTCCAGCCGCTCGTCCGCCGGGGCCTCGATGGTGACCTCCTTGGTCCCCGTGCCGAGGACCCGGCCGTCCAGGTCGGCGAGGATCACGGCGACCCGGTGCGGGCCGAGCTCCAACCCCAACAGATGGCCCGCCTCGGAGCGGAAGCGGAACCTCCGGGCCGGTCGCCCCTGCCTTCGTGCCGTGCCCTCCTCGGCGGCCGTCTCGACCGCCAGGCCCGCCTCGATGAGACCCTCGACCACGCCCTCGACCGTCGGCCGTGACAGGCCCGTCACCCGGGTTACTTCGGTGAGCGTCGCGGAGCCCGCCGCACGCAAAGCGTGCAGGACCACCGCGGAGTTGATACGCCGCAGCAGAGAGGGGTCCCCGCCGGTCAGCTGCCCCAACGTGTGTCCTCTCAGCTCGTGCTCGTATGGCCCGGATCGTACTTGTTACCGTGCGACCACGGCGAGCTTCGATGCAGTCCCGCAACCTCCCGGTAGGAAATCCGTTCTCCGCTCGGGTTTCCGTACCGGAGCGTCCGCGGTCCGCTCACCGCCCCGTACCCGGGTGCGCGCCCGTCCCTCATCCCGGTGACACGAACCCGGACTCGTAGGCCGCGATCACCGCCTGGGTGCGGTCCCGCGCCCCCAGTTTCGCCAGTACCGCGCTCACATGGGACTTCACCGTCTCGTTGCCGACGACCAGCCGGGCGGCGATCTCCGCGTTCGAGAGCCCCTGCGCCATCAGCCGCAGCACCTCGGCCTCCCGATCGGTGAGCGCCGCCGAGTCCAACGCCTCCGGCCCCGCTTCCGCGCCGGGCCCGTACTCCGCCGCCAACCGCCGCACGGCCGCCGGGAACAACAACGAATCGCCCTCGGCGACCAGCCGCACGGCGTGCACCACCTCTTCCGGCCGGGCCCGCTTCAACAGGAACCCGTCCGCGCCCGCGCGCAGCGCCCCGTACACGTACTCGTCGTTCTCGAAGGTCGTGACCATGATGATCTTCGGCGGCTCCGGGACCGTCCGCAACACCGCCCGGGTGGCCGCGATGCCGTCCAGGAGCGGCATGCGCACGTCCATCGCGACGACGTCCGGTCGCAGGGAACGGATCAACGGGATCACCGCCGCCCCGTCGGCCGCCTCCCCCACCACCGTGATGTCGGGCTGTGCTTCGAGCACCGCGCGCAGACCGGCGCGCACCAGGGGCTCGTCATCGACGAGGAGGACCGTCAGGGGCATCCCCTCAGCCTAAGGCCCCGCACTGACACCCCGACCCGCACCCCGGGGGAGCGCCCCTCACCCCAGGGGGAGTCGGGCCCGCACCCGCCAGTCGGCGCCCACCGGCCCGGTGTCCGCCCTGCCGCCCAACAGCGCCGCCCGTTCCCGGATGCCCCGCAGCCCGCTGCCGCCCCGGTCCCCGGAGATCCCCACCGGCGCCGGGCCGTCGACGTCCACGGGCAGCGGGTTGCGCACGTCGAGGTCCACGTGTCCGTCGAGCACCTGCACCCTGACCCGCACCGGAACCGGCCCGGCGTGCCGCAACACGTTCGTCAGGGACTCCTGGAGCATGCGGTAGCACTCGCGCGAGACGGGCCCGGGCAACCGGTCCACCGGGCCGGTCACCTGCGCGTCCACGCTGGCCCCGGACGCCCGCGCGGACTCCAGCAGGCGTTCCGCCTCGGCCAGGGTGGGCCGGTTGCTCGCGGCCCGCCCGGGCTCCCGCAGGATCGCCAGCACCCGTTCCAGGTCCTCCATCGCGGCCCGCCCGGTCTCCTCGATGGCGCCCAGCGCCCGCTCCGTGAACTCCGGGTTCCCCGCCGCGCGCGCCGCCCCCGCCTGCACCACCGCGACGGACAGCGCATGGCCGATCGAGTCGTGCAGTTCGT
This sequence comes from Streptomyces sp. NPDC127068, assembly GCF_042724695.1. NCBI lineage: Bacteria > Bacillati > Actinomycetota > Actinomycetes > Kitasatosporales > Streptomycetaceae > Streptomyces > Streptomyces sp. NPDC127068. Next base: position 63,423 of record NZ_JBHXEN010000036.1, read on the forward strand.
GGGCGATCCGGCTGCGCTCCAACAGCCGCTCGGTACGCTCCTCCAGCTGCGCGAGCTGCTGGGCGGGCGAAGGACCGAGCAGCCTGCCGGCCGCCGCCGCCACCGCGGCCCCGGCCAGGACGACGAACCCGAGCAACAGCGCCGTCGACACCGGAACGAGCAGCGCCGCCGCCCACCACGGCAGGGGCTCCGCCCACAGTGCGTCGATGTCGTCCGCGGACGCCCCGACCGCCCTCGCCACGAACGCCATGACCTGGGCCGTCGCGAACCCGGACACCAGCACCGTCAGACAGCCCACTTCGAGCCGCAACACCATCCACATCGAGGTCCGCAGCCGGTCCCGCCAGTTCGCCGAGGGCGCCGCGCTGATGTCCGGCGCCCGGTCCGACCGCCGCCCCCGCGCGTGCGGCCCCGGGAACAACATGTGCTGCGCCTGGAGGCCCTCCGCGCGACGCACCACCGGCACCCACCCGATCAGGGCCGCCGGCACCGCGGGCACCAGCGCCACCAACAGCCACTTGACGGGGCTCATCCCGGTCAACCCCGGGTACACCATCGCCGACGCGACGGCGCAGCATCCCGGCAGCAGCAGATGCAGCCAGCGCGTGTACACGACGGCGCGCAGCACGGGACGCACGAGCGCCCGGACGCCCGACCTGAAACCTCGGGAGGGCCCGGGCGGAGAGGACATGCCCGTCATCGTGCCAGGCGCACCCGCCGGGCGGCTCCCCCGCGCGGGGGAGCCGTTCTCCCCGCGCGGGGGAGGCGCACGCGCCCTCCCGACGGCCAGGCTGAACGGCATGAACGCCATCGACGTACACGACCTCACCAAGGTCTACGGGAAGAAACCGGCCGTCGACGGGCTGACGTTCTCCGTCGCCCCCGGCAAGGTCACCGGCTTCCTCGGCCCCAACGGCTCCGGCAAGTCGACGACCCTGCGGTTGGTCCTGGGCCTGGACCGGCCCACCCGGGGCAGCGCCACCATCGCCGGGAAGCGCTACGCCGGCCTGGGCGAGCCGCTGCGCCACGTCGGTGCCCATCTCGACCCCGGCGGCGCACACGGCTCCCGCACCGCCCACCACCACCTGCTGGCGCTGGCGGTCGCCAACCGGCTGCCGGCCCGACGGGTGGCCGAGGTGCTGGAGGAGACCGGTCTCGCCCCCGTCGCCCGACGCCGGGTGAAGACCTTCTCGCTGGGGATGCGGCAACGCCTCGGCATCGCCGCCGCCCTGCTCGGGGACCCGGCCGTGGTCATCCTGGACGAGCCGGCCAACGGCCTCGACCCGGAGGGCATCGTCTGGATCCGCGGCGCCCTGCGCCGCCTCGCCGGGGAGGGGCGCACCGTCCTCGTCTCCAGCCATCTGATGGCCGAGACCGCCGTGTTCGCCGACCACCTCGTCGTCCTCGGCGGCGGCCGGCTCCTCGCCGACCTGCCGATCGGTGAGTTCCTCGCCGAACGCGGCACCACCCGCACCCGGGTGCGCACCCCCGACGCGGCCCGGCTGGCAGCCGCGCTCTCCGCGGCCGGCCACCGCCTCGTCCCCGCGGACGAGGACTCCTGGACCGCCGAGGGCGTCACGGCCGCCGAAGTCGGCGCGCTGGCCGCCCGCGAAGGCGTGACCCTGCGCGCACTCGCCGACGAGGAGGCCACCTTGGAGGAGGCGTACCTCGACCTCACCACGGCCAGCGCCGAGTTCACCGCCCTGCCCACCCCCGCCCAGGAGGCCTGACCGTGTCGCCCACCGCCGTCCTGCACGCGGAGTGGATCAAGATCCGCTCGGTCCGCGCCAGCCTCGGATCGCTCGTCGCCCTGTTCGCGGTGTCCCTCACCCTCACCGGACTCGTCTACGCGTCGTTGCCCGCGGACAGCGGCGAACTCGGTGACGACCGGCTCCTCGCGGCCTTCTACGCCCTGAACTTCGCCCAGGTCGCGGCCATCGCCTTCGGCACCACGGCGATGTCCTCGGAGTACGTCCACCACGGACTGCGCGTCTCCCTCGCCGCCGTACCGAACCGCGACCTCTTCTTCGCGGCCAAGGCCGCCGTGATCGGCGCCGCCGCGCTCGTCGTGGGCCTGGCGACCTCGTTCGCCAGCTTCGCCCTCGGCCAGGGCCTGCTGGGGGACGACGGCATCGGCCTCGACCATCCCGGAGCGGTCCGCGCCTGCCTGGGGGGCGGCATCGGGCTCGCCCTGACGGCCCTGCTGGCGACCGGGCTGGCGGCCCTGCTGCGCAGCGGGGTCGCCACGCTCGGCATCCTCGTCCCGTTCACCCTGATCGTCTCGTTCGTGGTCGGCGACGTCGCCGGGGGAGCCGCCCAGTACCTCCCCGACCGCGCCGCACGACAGGTCCTCCTCGCCGACCCCGAGGGTGCGCTCGGTCCGTGGTCCGGTCTCGCTGTGGCCGCCCTGTGGTCCCTCGCCGCGCTGCTCGTCGGCTGGTGGGCGGTGCGCCGCCGCGATGCGTGAGGACGGGCGGGGCGGGGAGGTGACCGACCGCCAAGTGTCAGTGGGGCGCGCTTTACTGGAGCCCATGACCACCGCACAGCGCCTCGCCGCGATCGACCGGCTGTGCTCCCGGGAACCCGCCGCGGGGCACCCCGGTGCGGTGTCCGAGGGTCCGGCCCGGCCGGTCACCGACCTCACGCCCCCGGTCGCGCAGGGAGCGGCGGGCCCCGGGGAAGCGGAGGAGCAGCTGTACGCCGAGCGCGACGCCTTGGCCATGCCGCTGACCGCACGCCACGGCGAGCCGGACTTCATCGGCCTCCAGGGCGTCTTCCTCCGCAGCACCGACCCCGGCGAGGCGGTCCCCGAGCCCTGGCGCTCCCTCAGCTCCCGCGCGGGCGACGCCCTGGTCTGGCGGGTGTCCGCGCGCTGGTTGGTCCTCGCGATCACCCGGGAGGGCCCAGAGACCCCGCCCCGGCTCCTGGCGGCGGTCACGGCGGTGGACCCGCCGTAGTCCGCTACGGGCCCTGCGGGCCGTCGCCCAGCGCCGCGGTGCGCAAGCGTCCGAACTCCTCGGCCATCGTGGCGGCCGTCCAGTGCGCGTTCAGGCCACTGGGATTGGGCAGCACCCACACCCGGCTGCCCCCGATCACCGTCTCCTGCGGCCCGATCACGGCCCGCCGGTCACCGAAGGCCGCACGGTACGCGGTGACCCCGACCACGGCCAGCCAGCCGGGCCGCAGCCGCGCCACCTTCGCGGCCAACAGCCGACCGCCCTCGCGGTACTCCGCAGGGCTCAGCTCGTCGGCCCGCGCGGTCGCCCGCGCCACCACGTTGGTGATGCCGAGGCCGTGGGCGAGGAGTTCGTCCTGCTCCGCCGGACGCAGTTGCCGGGGCGTGAAGCCGGACAGGTGCAGCACCGGCCAGAACCGGTTGCCGGGGCGGGCGAAGTGGTGGCCCGTCGCCGCCGTCATCAATCCCGGATTGATTCCGCAGAAAAGCACCCGCAGGCCGTCCGCGGTCACGTCGGGGACGAGACGGTCGCGGGCGGCCTCCAGCTCGGCGGGGGTGAAGCGGGTCAGAGGATCGCTCCGGGGGCGTACCCGGCGGACTCCGGGAAGCGCTTGGTGAGCTCCTCCACCCGGGCGACCACGGCCGCGACCTGCTGGCCCGCCGCGCCCGTGAAGGACAGCTTGTCGGCCATCAACGCGTCGAGAGCGGCCCGGTCCAGGGGGATGCGGTCGTCGGCGGCGAGCTTGTCGAGCAGCTCGTTGCGCTCGGCGCCGCCCTCGCGCATCGCCAGCGCGGAGGCGACCGCGTTCTCCTTGATCGCCTCGTGCGCCAGTTCCCGGCCCACGCCGGCCCGCACCGCGCCCATCAGGACCTTGGTGGTGGCGAGGAACGGCAGGTACCGGTCCAGCTCGCGCGCCACCACGGCGGGGAAGGCACCGAACTCGTCGAGGACCGTCAGGAAGGTCTCCAGCAGCCCGTCCAGCGCGAAGAACGCGTCCGGCAGCGCGACCCGGCGCACCACCGAGCAGGACACGTCACCCTCGTTCCACTGGTCGCCCGCCAGCTCGCCCGTCATGGACGCGTAGCCCCGCAGGATCACCATCAGACCGTTGACGCGCTCGCAGGAGCGGGTGTTCATCTTGTGCGGCATCGCCGACGAGCCGACCTGACCCGGCTTGAAGCCCTCGGTCACCAGCTCGTGCCCGGCCATCAACCGGATCGTCTTCGCCAACGACGAGGGGGCCGCCGCGAGCTGCACCAACGCGGTGACGACCTCGTAGTCCAGCGAGCGCGGATAGACCTGGCCCACCGAGGTGAACGCCCGGGAGAAGCCCAGGTGGCCGGCGACCCGCTGCTCCAGCTCGGCCAGCTTGGCGGTGTCCCCGCCCAGCAGGTCCAGCATGTCCTGCGCGGTGCCGACCGGTCCCTTCACCCCGCGCAGCGGATAGCGGGCCAGCAACTCCTCGACCCGGCCGAACGCGACGAGCTGCTCGTCGGCGGCGGTCGCGAAACGCTTGCCGAGGGTCGTCGCCTGGGCGGCCACGTTGTGCGAGCGGCCCGCCAGCACCAGCTCCGCGTACTCGCCGGCGAGCTTGCCCAGCCGTGCCAGGACCGCCACCGAACGGTCGCGGACCAGCTCCAGGGAGAGCCGGATCTGCAACTGCTCGACGTTCTCCGTGAGGTCCCGGGACGTCATGCCCTTGTGCACGTGCTCGTGCCCGGCGAGCGCGTTGAACTCCTCGATCCGGGCCTTCACGTCGTGGCGGGTGACCCGCTCGCGCTCCGCGATGGACGCCAGGTCCACCTGGTCGAGGACCCGCTCGTAGTCGGCGATCGCCTCGTCCGGGACCTCGATCCCGAGGTCCTTCTGGGCCCGCAGCACGGCCAGCCAGAGCTGACGCTCCAGCCGTACCTTCCGCTCGGGGGACCAGAGGTCGGCCAGCTCGGCGGAGGCGTAGCGGCCGGCGAGGACATTGGGGATACGGGGCTTCGAAGGCGCAGCAGTCACGTGGAGGGAGTCTACTGGGCGGAACCTCTTGGTCAGCGCCCCGGTCCCCTTCGGAGGAAGCTACGAACCCGGGCGCGGTCCGCTGGCGGATGCGTCGTAGGGCAGCAGCTCGGGGCGCTTCGGGGGGCGTCCGTCGCCCGTGGAGCGGCCGGTGAGCCGGCGGCCGATCCAGGGCGCCAGGTGCCGCCCCGCGAAGCGGACGTCGGCGACCCGGCGCGCGGCCCAGGGCGCCGGCGCCGCGGGCGGCAGGGGCGTGCGCCAGTCCCAGGTCGCCGGTAGGCCCAGCGCCTGCCCGACCGCCTCCGCCACTCGACGGTGGCCCTCGGTGCTCAGGTGCAGCCGGTCCGCGTCCCACAGCCGGGGATCGCCGAGGACCGGTGCTCCGTACAGGTCCACCACGGTGGCGCCGTGCCGGGCCCCGAGGTCGTCGATCAGGGCGAACAGCTCCTCCATCCGGGGCCGGAACCGGTGCATGACCGGCCCTCGCCGTCCCGGGCTGCGCATCAGCACGAGCCGCCCGCAGGAGGGCGCGAGCCGGGCCACGGCCTCCTCCAGCTGGGCCCGGACCCGCCCCATGTCGCACGAGGGCCGCAGGGTGTCGTTGAGGCCGCCGACGAGGGTCACCACATCGGCCCGCATCCGGGCCGCGGGCTCCACCTGCTCCGCGAGGATCTGGCCGATCAGTTTGCCCCGCACCGCGAGGTTCGCGTACCGGAAGCCCGGGTTCGCGCGGGCCAGTCGCGCTGCCAGGAGGTCGGCCCACCCCCGGTAGGAACCGTCGGGCAGCCGGTCGGACATGCCTTCGGTGAAGCTGTCCCCGACGGCGACGAAGCTGGTGTGGGCGGCGGTGGTCTCCATAGCGGTGCGATGGTAACGCCGTGGGGGGGGGGGCCCGCGCCGGGGGCCCCCCGCCCCCGCGGGGGCGCGGGGGGGGGGACGGGGGGGGGGGGAACGCACCCCCCCACCGGCGCCCGGGGGGAGCCGGC
>NZ_JBHXEN010000036.1:69382-87432 GCF_042724695.1 Streptomyces sp. NPDC127068
GGTCGTTGCTCTCGGCGTGGGGGGTGCCACCGGACCGGTGACACCCGCCACGGCGGTGGACGACGGGTGGCTACACGGGCTGTCCGAACAGCTCCCGCAGCACGTCCTCCATGGTCACCAGGCCCGCCAGCTTGCCGTCCGCACCGAGCACGGCGGCCAGGTGCGTGCGGCTGCTGCGCATCGCCGTCAACACGTCGTCCAGCGGGGTCGTCGCCCGGACCCGGGCGATCGACCGCATGTCCTTGACCTGGAACGGAAGGTCCCGCGGTGACACGTCGAGCGCGTCCTTGACGTGCAGGTAGCCGACGATCCGACGGTTGTCGTCCACCACCGGGAACCGGGAGAAGCCCGACTGCGCCGACAGCCGTTCCAGCTGTTCCGGGGTGACGCCCACATGCGCGTAGACGATCTGTTCCAGCGGGAGCACCACGTCGTTGACCGGGCGGCGTCCCAGCTCCAGGGCGTCGTGCAGCCGCTCCTGGGCGCGGTCGTCGATGAGGCCCGCATCACCGGAGTCCTTCACCATCCGGGCCAGCTCCGCGTCCGAGAACGAGGCGGTGACCTCGTCCTTGGCGTCCACCCGCATCAGCCTCAGCAGTGCGTTCGCGAAGGCGTTGATCGTGAAGATCACCGGGCGCAGCGCCCGGGCCACCGCGACCAGCGGGGGCCCCAGCACCAGCGCACTGCGCACCGGCTCCGCGAGGGCGACGTTCTTCGGGATCATCTCGCCGAGCAGCATGTGCAGGTACGTGGCCACCGTCAGGGCGATCACGAAGGAGATCGGGTGGACCAGGCCGTGCGGCACCCCGACCGCGTCGAACGCGGGCTCCAGCAGGTGGGCGATCGCCGGCTCGGCGACGATGCCGAGGATCAGCGTGCACAGCGTGATGCCGAGCTGTGCGGCGGCCAGCAGCGCGGACACGTGCCGCAGTCCCCACAGCACGCTGCGCGCCCGGCGGTCGCCCTCCTCGGCGTGCGGCTCGATCTGGCTGCGCCGCACCGAGATCAGGGCGAACTCGGCGCCCACGAAGAAGGCGTTCGCGACCAGGGTCGCCAGCCCGATCAGCAACTGGACGGCGATCATCGCTCGTCCTCCTCGTCCGGGTCGGCGGTCAGGGGCGGTGCGTGCATCAGCACCCGGGCGGCCCGGCGCCCGGAGGCGTCCACCACGTCGAGCCGCCAGCCGGCGACCTCGACCCGGTCCCCGGCGGCCGGGATCCGGCCCAGTTCGGTGGCGACCAGCCCGGCCAACGTCTCGTACGGGCCGTCCGGTGCGCGCAGGCCGACCCGGGCGAGCTCGTCGGTGCGGGCGGAACCGTCGGCGGAGTACAGCGTGCGGCCGTCCTCGTCCTCGCCGGCGAGCGCCAGGTCCGGGGTCTCGTGCGGGTCGTGTTCGTCGCGGACCTCGCCGACGACCTCCTCGACGATGTCCTCCAGGGTGGCGACCCCGGCCGTGCCGCCGTACTCGTCGATGACGACGGCCATGGTGCGCTTGCCGGACAACCGGTCCAGCAGCCGTTCCACGGTCAGTGACTCCGGGACCAGCAGGGGCTCGCGCATCAGGGCGGAGACGGGCTCCCGCGGGCGTCGCTCGGCGGGAACGGCGAGGACGTCCTTGATGTGGACGACCCCCACCACCGTGTCGAGGTTGCCGCGGTAGACGGGGAACCGGGACAGTCCGGTGGCCCGGGTGGCGTTGGCGACGTCCTCGCAGGTGGCGCGTGCTTCCAGGGCCATCACCTGCACGCGCGGCGTCATCACGTTCTCCGCCGTGAGGTCCGCGAGGTTCAGGGTGCGCACGAACAGTTCCGCGGTGTCGGCCTCCAGCCTGCCCTCCTTCGCGGAGTGCCGGGCCAGGGCGACCAGTTCCTGGGGGCCGCGCGCGGAGGCGAGTTCCTCGGTGGGTTCCAGCCCGAGCCGGCGCAGCGCGCGGTTCGCGGTGTTGTTGAGGTGGGTGATGAGCGGGCGGAACGCGGCGCTGAAGAAGCGCTGCGGGGTGGCCACCCACTTGGCGATGACGAGCGGGGAGGAGATGGCCCAGTTCTTGGGCACCAGCTCGCCGACCACCATCAGGAACACCGTCGACAGGGCCGTACCGAGGACCAGCGCCACCGAGGAGGCCGCCGATGCGGGTATCCCGAGGTCCTGGAGCGGGCCGGAGATCAGCTTGGAGATGGACGGCTCGGAGAGCATGCCCACGATCAGGTTGGTGACGGTGATGCCCAGCTGGGCGCCGGAGAGCTGGAAGGTCAGGTTCTTGACTGCCTTGAGGGCGCTGGCGGCTCCGCGCTCGCCGCGCTCCACCGCCTGCTCCAGTTCGCCGCGCTCGACGGTGGTCAGGGAGAACTCCGCCGCGACGAACGCACCACAGGCCAGCGAGAGCAGGATCGCCACCCCGAGCAGGAGCACTTCGGTCATCGGGTCACCTCCGTCCCATGATCGGGCAGGGGCGGGGAGAACGCGCGATGTCTACTACTGGGAGGCTCGCCCATGGGCGGACGCTCACACCTTTCGGAACGGGGACGACGATGAGCTGGACCCCCCTGCCGATCAGGGTGGTCCACCTCATCGTAAAGGGTGCGCAAAGCCCCGTTCCGGTCCGTGCGACGCCGTTCCGGTCAGCCCGACAGCGGCTTGACCCAGCGCCGCCAGCGGTCCTCGCGGTGGTATCCGGCGGTGTCCCAGGTGCGGTGGGCCCGTTCGTTGGCCTCCAGGACCATGGCGTCGACCCGCCGCCCGCCCAGTGCGGCGAATCGTTGCTCCGCCGCTGTCAGCAGGGCGGTGGCGATGCCCCGCCGACGGTGGTCAGGATGCACGGCCAGCCGGTACAGGGAGCACCGCCAGCCGTCGAAGCCGGCGATCGCGGTGCCGACGAGGAGGCCGTCGCGTTCGGCGAGCAGCAGCGCACCGGGGTCCGTACGGATCAGACGGGTCACTCCGTCGGGGTCGTCGCTGATGCTCGTTCCCTCGGCGGCCCCGTGCCAGAACCGCAGTACGGCGTCGACGTCGGAGGGGGTGGCGCAGCGGATGCGGAGATCGTTCATGGGCCGAGCCAAGCAGAGCGCCAATCGGTCCGGCCAGCGATTTCCGTGCCGGGGCCCGCGCCGGGTGACCGGGGCGACGAGTCGCCGGGGGCGACGGGGCGTACGAGGGGGCGCACGGTCGGTCGCCGGGTGCGGCCGGACGCCCCGCCGACCACCTTGCCGACGCTAGCGGTTCGGCGCTAGCGTCGAGGCATGGCCAAGACGCAGCTGAACGTCCGGGTGGACGAGGACACCGCCCGAGCCGCGCGGGAACGCGCCCTCGCCCGCGGCATGAGCGTGAACCGCTACATCGAGGAACTGGTCAGACAGGACGCCGGGGAGACGGGGCACACGTTCGTCGAGGCCGCCGCCGACTTCATGAAGCAGTACGAGTCCGTCTTCGTCGAAGAGTTCGGCGCGGAGCACGAAGGTCGTCGTTGAAGGTTGAACCTGCGAATCGATCTTGCCTGGCTCCTGATGATCGCCGAACACAAGACACCGGGGGACCCCCAGGTCACCGACTGGGGCGCCCTGGTCGCCGCCGTCAGTAGACACGAGGCCGAGATATTCGGCAGGCCCGTCTACGACGACCCGTTCAGCCGCGCCGCCGCACTCCTCCAGGTGCTCCTGCACGTCCCCGCCCTGGAACGCTCCAACGCGATGTTCGCCGCCGCCGTCGCCTACGGCTACCTGGTCGCCAGCGGCCTCAAGGTCGCCACCTCGCCGGAACAGGTGCGCGAGCTGGCGGGGCTGGTGAAGGCGGGGAACGCCACGGTCCGACAGATCGCCGACGAACTGCGGGCCTGGAGCGCCTGAGCGCCCGCAACCGGCTCACACCCCGGCCGACGGGGGACGACGGGCGGTGCCCGACACCAGGTACGAGGTGGGCAGCCGGGGCCCCTTCGCCGGGATCACCACCGGACGCCGGGACTCCACGACGAAACCGGCACGCTCGATCGACGCCACCGGATCGCGGGCCACGTGACAGCCGCCGAACAGGAACGGCCACACCGTCCGGTCGAGCCCCCGTTGCGCCGCCGCCATCGCCCGGCCCGGCGCCACGCCGTGCTCGAAGAACCGCAGCACCCCACCCGGCCGCAGCACCCGGTGGAGTTCGCCCAGGGCCCGCGCGGTGTCCCGCACACTGCACAACACCAGGCACAGCACCGCCGCGTCGAACGCCTCGCCCTTCAGCGGCAGGGCCTCCGCCACGCCCGGCACCACGTCGACCGGCGCCCCGGAGCGACGGGCCGCCGTGCGGGCCAGCCGCCGCAACACCGCCTCCGGCTCGATCGCCACGACCTCCGACACGGACTGCGGATAGTGCCCGAAGTTCAGTCCGTTGCCGGCTCCGACCTCGACCACCCGGCCGCTCAGACCGGCGAGCAGCTCCGCACGGTACGGGCCCACCTCCGGCTCCGTCGCCACGCTCACCTTGGCGTACACCCGGGCGAAGACGGGGTGGCGCACCGCGTCCCGGTGCGCCGGTGCCGGACGGGTCCACGGGCGCATGGGAAACCTCCTGGTCCGACCGGCCCCGCACCGGCACGACAACGCATCCTCATTGTCCTCGCACCGGGGCGCCACCACCCGTCGACGGAAGCCGGCACCGCAGCGCCGTACGCCGGCTGCGCCCTGCTGCGCCGGACTACCCCGACGCCCCGTGCGCCGCGGACACCCCCGGTGCCGTACCGCCCGCCCCCAGCCGGGAGGGTGCTTCCCGCGGTGACGGTGCGCCCCAGGGCCGCGCGGACCACAGGGCGGCGAAGGCCCCGGCGTCCCAGTGGCCGTCCAGTTCCGGTGCGAGCCAGCCACCGGCCGCCGCCCGGAAGGCCCCCGGCTCCAGCGCGCCCGCCCCCTCGGGCACGGCCCCCCACAAGGGCGCGCCGGCCGCCTCCGGGAGGTCGTCCAGGTTGCAGCGCGCGGCGAGGTCCGGGTCCCGGGGCCAACTGCCCACCACGACCCCCGCCGGACCGAGCCCCCGGGCCCGCAGCGCCTCCGCCGTCAGCGCGGTGCCGTTGAGCGTGCCGAGCCCCGCCGGCACCACCACCAGCACCGGCGCGCCCAACAGCCGGGCCGCGTCGGCCAGGGTGCCGCCCGTCGCGTCGAACCGGACGAGCAGACCGCCCGCCCCCTCCACCAGCACCAGATCGTGGAGGGCCGCCAGCCGTCGGGCCGCCCGGGCCGTCTCCCGGGCACCCACCGCAGCCAGGCCCGATCGCCGCGCGGCCGTCGCCGGTGCCAACGGCTCCGGATACCGGGCGAGTTCGAGTGCCGCCACCGGCCCCGCCAACCGCGCCACCTCCTCGGCGTCGCCGCGTTCGCCCGGCGCGACACCGGTCTGCGCGGGTTTGAGCACCGCGACCGACCGTCCGGCGGCGAGCGCCACCGCGGCGACCGCCGCCGTGGTGACCGTCTTCCCGACCTCGGTACCCGTGCCCGTCACGACCAGGATCGCCATGGCGCCCCTCCGTTCCGTTCCGCCGCCCGTGGGCGTCCCCGCCCGTCCCCTGCCCGCACCCTCAGCCCGCGCCCGCCGCCGCGCGCACCGCACGGCCGATCCGGGCCACGTCCTCGTCCCGCGTCACGTACGGCGGCATCGTGTAGACCAGATCCCGGAAGGGGCGCAGCCACACGCCCTCGCGCACCGCAGCCCCGGTCGCCGCCGTCACGTCCACCTCGTGGTCGAGCTGGACCACCCCCACCGCGCCCAGCACCCGTACCTCCCGGACCCCGGGCAGCGCCGCCGCCGGGGCCAGCGCCTCGTGCAGCCCCGCCTCGATCCGCTTGACCTCCGTCCGCCAGTCCTGCGCGAGCAGCAGTTCGACGGAGGCCAGGGCGACCGCCGACGCGAGCGGATTGCCCATGAAGGTCGGGCCGTGGGCCAGTACCGGCACCTCGCCCCGGGAGATCCCCTCGGCGACGCGAGCGGTGCACAGGGTCGCCGCCATCGACACGTAGCCGCCGGTCAGCGCCTTGCCCACGCACATCACATCCGGCGTGACGCGGGCGTGGTCGGCCGCGAACAGCTCGCCCGTGCGGCCGAAACCGGTGGCGATCTCGTCCAGGACCAACAGCACGCCCTGCTCGTCGCACACCTCCCGCAGCACCCGCAGGTACTCCGGCGGATGGAAGCGCATCCCTCCCGCGCCCTGCACCACCGGCTCCACGATCACCGCGGCCAGCTCCCCGGCGTACCGGGCGACCGTCTCCCGCAGGTGGTCCGCGTACGCCTCCTCGTAGCCGGCCGGGGGAGCGTCCGCGAACACCTGCCGGGGCAGCACGCCGGACCACAGGGTGTGCATCCCGCCGTCCGGGTCGCACACGGCCATCGGCTGCCAGGTGTCGCCGTGGTAGCCGCCGCGCCAGGTCATGAGCCGCTGCTTCTCGGGCCGCCCGAGGGAACGCCAGTACTGGAGGCACATCTTCACCGCGACCTCGACCGACACCGAACCCGAGTCGGAGAGGAAGACGTGCTCCAACCCGTCCGGCGTGATGTCGACCAGCTTCTTCGCCAGCCGCACGGCCGGCTCGTGGGTGAGCCCGCCGAACATCACATGGCTCATCCGGCCGAGCTGGTCGCGCACCGCCTCGTTGAGGACGGGGTGGTTGTAGCCGTGGATCGCCGACCACCACGAGGACATGGCGTCGACCAGTTCGTCGGGGCCGCCCCACCGCTCACCGCACCCGTCGGCGAGCCGCAGCCGCACCCCGTCGGCCGAGACCACCACGAGCGGTTCCTGACGACCGGGCATCGGACCGTACGGGTGCCAGACGTGTTTCCGGTCCAGGTCGACCAGGTCGCGCAGCCCGCCCTCGGTCAGCGCCCCGCCCGAAGGCTCACGCATTGGGCGCCACCTGCGTTCCGGCGCCCCGCCGGCGCACCGCCACCAGGTCGGTGCGGGCCCGCGACGCCGGCTGCGGTGGGGCGGCTCCGGCGGCCACCGCGGGCGCCGGGCCGGCGCACGGCCCGCATCCCCCGGACGCCACCGGGACGGCGTCCGTGCCCTCGGTGGCCTCCGCGGCCTCTGCGCCCTCAGAGCCGGGCGCCCCGACGCCGCCGGACGCGCATCCGGACCCGCCGTCGTGCGAACCGCACCCGCCGTGGGAGCCGCACCCGCCACCGGGGGAGCCCGCGGCCCGGTGCTCCGGCAGGGTCACCCGGTCCGCGCCCTCCACCTCGAAGCCGGCGTCGGCGATCATCTCCAGGTCGGCCCGGCCCGCCTGCCCCTCACTGGTCAAGTAGTCGCCCAGGAAAAGGGAGTTGGCCAGGTGCAGCGCCAACGGCTGGAGCGTGCGCAGATGGACCTCCCGACCGGCGGCGATCCGCACCTCCGCGTCGGGGCACACGAACCGGGTCATCGCCAGCACGCGCAGGCACCGCTGGGGCGTGAGGTTCCACTCCTTCGCCAGCGGGGTCCCCTCGAACGGGATCAGGAAGTTCACGGGCACCGAGTCCGGGTCCAACGCCCGCAGCGCGAACACCACGTCGACCAGGTCCTCGTCGCTCTCACCCATCCCGGCGATCAGCCCGGAGCACGGCGACAAGCCCGCCGCGTGCGCCCGGCGCACGGTGTCCACCCGGTCGGCGTAGGTGTGGGTGGTCGTGATCCGTCCGTACGTGCCCTCGGAGGTGTTGAGGTTGTGGTTGTACGCATCGGCACCCGCGTCGCGCAGCCGCTCCGCCTGACCGTCCGACAGCAACCCGAGGCAGGCGCACACCTCGACGTCCTCGTGCTGGTCCTTGATCGCCCGGATCGTGTCCGAGACCCGCTCCACGTCCCGGTCGGTCGGACCCCGCCCGCTCGCCACCAGACACACCCGCTTCGCCCCGCCCGCGAGCCCGGCCGCCGCCGCCTCGGTCGCCTCCTCGGGCTTCAGCCACGTGTACTTGAGGATGCCGGCCGTGGAACCGAGCCGCTGGGAGCAGTAGGAGCAGTCCTCGGGACACAGCCCGGACTTCAGGTTGACCAGATAGTTGAGTTTCACCCGCCGTCCGAACCAGTGGCGGCGCACCCTCCCGGCCGCCGCCACCACGTCGAGCACGTCGTCGTCGGAGGTCGCCAGTACCGCGAGCGCCTCGTCCCGGGTCGGCAGCTCGCACCGGAGCCCCTTGTCCACCAGCGTGTTCAGCAGGTCCATGGCGCTGATCCTGGCCTACGCCACCCCGGCAGGCCAAGGAGACTTCGTACAACTCTGCTGCGCCGACGTGTGGGTATTGCCACATCCTGGCCCGGCGGGGCGGCCGTTAGGGTCTGTGCACTGCCTACAAAACCACCGGGCCTCCCCGGCCCCGGACACCCGGGCGGGCGCACCCCTGCTACCGGTCCACCCACCACCCCGGAGGCACACGTGCGGGCAACGCCGTTCGACTGGATCGACGCACAGGCCGAACGCCGTCGCGCCGAAGGACTCCTGCGCACCCTGCGCCCGCGCCCCGCCGACTCGCCCCTGCTCGACCTCGCCGGCAACGACTACCTGGGGCTCACCCGCCACCCACGGGTCACCGCCGCCGCCGCGGACGCGGCGCTGCGGTGGGGCGGCGGCGCCACCGGCTCCCGACTGGTCACCGGCACCACCGAACTGCACACCGAACTGGAGACGGAACTCGCCGCCTTCTGCGGCTTCGAGTCCGCGCTCGTCCTGTCCTCCGGCTACACCGCCAACCTGGCCGCGCTCACCGCCCTCGCGCCGACCGGCTCCCGCATCGTCTCCGACGCCGGCAACCACGCCTCCCTCATCGACGGCTGCCGGCTCGCCCGCGGCACCACCGACGTCGTCGCGCACGCCGCGCCCGACGCCGTCCGCAAGGAGCTCGCGTCGGGCAGCGGGCCCGCCCTGGTCGTCACCGACTCGGTCTTCTCGGTCGACGGCGACGCCGCCCCGCTCCCCGAGTTGGCCGCCGTCTGCCGGGCCGCGGGGGCCGCCCTGCTGGTGGACGACGCCCACGGGCTGGGTGTCCTCGGCGCCGGCGGTCGGGGCGCCCCGCACGCCGCGGGCCTCGCCGGCGCGCCCGACACCGTCGCCACGGTGACCCTGTCCAAGTCGTTGGGCAGCCAGGGCGGCGCGGTGCTCGGCCCCGCCCGGGTCATCGAACACCTGGTCAACGCCGCGCGCACCTTCATCTTCGACACCGGCCTCGCCCCGGCTGCGGTCGGCGCCGGGCTGGCGGCCCTCCGGGTGCTGCGCGCCGAACCCGACCGGCCCGCCCGGGTCCGCGCCGTCGCCACCCGGCTGCACGGTCTGCTCACCGACGCCGGATTGACCGCCGCGCGCCCCGATGCGGCCGTGGTGTCCGTGCGGGCCCCGTCACCCGGGGCGGCGCTGAGTTGGGCCGCCGACTGCCGTACGGCGGGGCTCGCGGTCGGCTGCTTCCGACCGCCGTCCGTACCCGACGGGATCTCGCGGCTGCGACTGACGGCGCGCGCCGACCTCACGGACGCCCAGGTGCGGGAGGCGGTCCGGGTGGTCGTGGACCGGGCTCCGGCGGGCGCGCGGCACTGACCGGGGCGGGGTGTGCGGGGGAGTGCGGTGGGGGAGCCGCGGGGGCCGGCGGCGGGTGGATCACCGACGGGCGATGCCGCCGAGGAACGCGGTCCAGGTACCGGGGGCGAAGAGCAGCACCGGTCCCCGGGGGGCCTTCGAGTCGCGCAGGGCGAGCCGCCCGGCGGCCGGGCCCCCGGCGGGCCGGGCCGTTTCGATGCAGTTGTTCATCCCCGTGCTCCGGCTGCTGCGTCGCCAGTGGACGTCGCCCAGTGAGGTGCTGTCGATCAGTGAGGTGGTGCGACAGGGAAACGGCCGCGACCGGTCGGACATGGTTCCTCCTTCAC
Source organism: Streptomyces sp. NPDC127068 (assembly GCF_042724695.1). Taxonomy (NCBI): domain Bacteria; kingdom Bacillati; phylum Actinomycetota; class Actinomycetes; order Kitasatosporales; family Streptomycetaceae; genus Streptomyces; species Streptomyces sp. NPDC127068. Next base: position 79,236 of record NZ_JBHXEN010000036.1, read on the forward strand.
GCGCCGTGACGGACCCCCGCGATGAAGTCCAGGGAGTCTTCGGGAGAAAGGGCCTGTTCCTCCACTGAGGTGAAGGCGTCGAGATAGGCCTTCACCTCAGGTTTTCCCTCCAGGTAGAGGCTACTCGTGAGGTCATCGAGAACGACCACATCCAGATCGTCGGTTTTCGGAAAGGAGAACAGGACGAAGGGGCCGGTGAGCCCGATGTGTTCGCCGGCCGAGAACGGCACCACGCGCAGCCGCACCAGCCCGCGGCGCGCCGTCTCGACCAGGTGGTCGAGTTGCCCCGCCAGCACGGCGGCCCCGCCGACCGGACGCCGCAGCACCGCCTCGTCCAGGACGGCTTCGAGTCGGGGCGGCGCCGCGCGGCGCAGCACCTCCTGCCGGGCGAGCCGCACTTCCACCAGCCGCTCGACCTCAGCCTCCGGCAGGCCCACCACCGAGGCCCGGGTCACCGCCCGTGCGTAGCCGGGGGTCTGGAGCAGTCCCGGCACCACCACGGTCTCCAGGGTGCGCACCCGGTTCGCCTGCTCCTCCAGACAGATGAAGTCCCGGTAGGCGGGCGGCAGCAGCTGCCGGTAGTCGTGCCACCAGCGGTGACCGGACGCGCCGTCCGGTTCGGCGAGCGCGACGAGCAGGTCCCGCAGCGACTCGTCGTCGACCTGGTAGAGGTCGAGGAGGAGCCGCACGTCATCGGCCTTGACCCCGCTGCGCGCGGTTTCGATCCGGCTCACCTTCGACTGGTTCCAGCCCGCTCGTCGCGCGGCCTCCCCGCTGGTGAGGTCCGCGTGGACGCGCAGCCGGCGCAGCTCGGAGCCGAGCTTGCGGCGGCGTACGGCGGGGCGGTGCTGCATGGCCGACTCCTTCCGGCCGGTGGGTGGTCCACCGCCAGACGGTAGAGGATGCGGCGACCGCGGGGGCGCGAGCGGCGTGCGGAGGTAGCGAGGGGGCGTACTGCCGGACTCGCTGGCCGGCGCGGAAGAGTTCACCGCTTCGAGCGACAGATATATGCACATCCTCGTGGATCGGCCCCCGTGACCGGCGCGCAGATGGCAGGCTGGCCGCAGCACCAGTCCGGGACCGTCCGCGAACCATCCGCCTCACGCCGGAGTCCGGTCCCGGTGGGAAAGGGACGACGTCGCCATGGCAGATCATCAGGAAGCATCCGTAACCCTGCCGAGCGAGCCCGCCTCGGTCCCCGTCGCGCGTGCCTACGTGAGTGACGTCCTCGCGGACTGGGGCATCCCCGCCGATGCGGGGGTGACCGACACGGTCCGGCTGATCGTGTCGGAGCTGGCGACCAACGCGATCCAGCACACCCTCGGTCAGTCGCCCACGTTCACCGTCGACGTGGAACTGCTCAGGGACGAGCAGCTGCGCGTCGGGGTCACCGACAGCCACCCGCGCCATCCCCAGCGCCTCCCGGCGGCCGTTCAGCAGGACAACGGCCGTGGCATGGCCATCATCCGCTCGCTCACCGTCGAGCACGGGGGGCGGCTGTCGGTCAGTCCCACCCCCGAGGGCGGCAAGACGGTGTGGATCGCCCTGCCCGTGCAGCGGTGGTGGCGCTCGCCCAGCGCTGACCGTCCCGCCCAGCGCTGAGGCGCGGGGGCGTGCGGAACGACGAGAACCGGTCAGGGCGGGCCGTCACCGCGCCGTCCCGGACTTCCCCGCCGTGCCCCCGGGGTCCCGTCCGGATTCCGTCCTTCGCCCGCCCAGGAGGCCCGTGCGGCCGAGCGGCGGTTCAGGCGCCGCAGCACCTGCCAGGGCAGGACGACCCACAGTCCCGCGCACACCGCCAGGGTGCCCACGGCGGCGGCGACGCCCCCGGCCCGGCCCACGGCCACGTCCACCGCGAGCAGCACCGATCCGGTGAGCGCCAGGGACAGCGCCCCGAGCCCGAGTTCGGTCAGCCGGGACGACACCCACACGATGTCGGGCTTGGCACCCCGTCGGAACAGGTAGCGGTGGATCGCCGCGGGGGCCGTGAACAGGGCCGCGGCGAGGATCGCCAGGCACAGGGAGACCACGTACGTACTGCGCTGCACGAGGTCGAGTGACGGGAAGCGGGGCGTGAACGCGAGGGTCAGCAGGAAGGCGAAGAGGATCTGCACACCGGTCTGGGTGACGCGGAGTTCCTGGAGGAGTTCCCCGAAGTTCCGGTTGGCCCGCTGCATCGAGCTCTCCGCGAGGGGACGCTCGGACCGCTCATCAGTCATGTGTCATGGGTAACCGGTCCGGGCTGCTTCAGCGGGGACCGAAAGGGTGGGGAACGCACACGCCCCGTTCCCCACCCCGTCAGACGGTCAGCACACGGGTCCCCGTGCGCCCCGCTCAGTTCGTCGCATCGCTCACCGCACCCGTCCGTACTTGACGCTCTTGGTCCAGATCTTCGTGAGCCGTACCACGTCGCCGGTTTTCGGGGAGTGCCACATCTTGCCGCCGCCGGCGTAGATGCCGACGTGGTAGACGTTGCTGCCCGAGTAGAAGAAGACCAGGTCTCCCTTGCTACGGTTGCTCGCCTTCACGCGCTTGGTCTTGTTGTACTGGCCCGCAGCCGTACGGGGCAGGTTCTTGCCCGCCTTCTTGTACGAGTACAGCGTGAGTCCGGAGCAGTCGAATCTGCTCGGCCCGGTCGCGCCGTACCGGTAGGGAGCGCCCTTCTTCGAGGCGGCCACCTTGAGTGCCTTGGTCGCGGACGTCGCGGCGGTCGCCTCTGAGGCGGCGCCGGGAGCCACTATGCCGCCGCCTACGGCGACGAGCGTCAGAGCCGAGGCCGTTCCGGCCCTGGTCAGCAGCGACGGGACACGATTGAGCGCAGTCATTGCGCAACCCTTCGTCAGCCGCCTGTGAAGGATGACCTGTCGGGTTCGGGCAGGCGAAGATGCCCGGCCGCTCACGCGGCTTCACCCCAAGGGCCCGCCCGGATCTCTCCGGCGGCCCGTCTTGCTCGGGTCCTCCACTCCTGCCGATCCACTCCTGTCGACCTGGCGTCCGGGCGGCGGCAGGACTCGGCGTCCGCCCGGACCGCCCCGCCGCTGTGGCGGGGGCTTGTCGTCGGAAGGGATCTTCACGCATGAACACCGGAAAAACCGAACGTTACCGCTGGTTTGTGAGTCTCCTCACCCCTGACCCGTTCAGGTGGACAGTCCTCCGAGCGGGCGCAGCCGCGGACATCGGACGACGTCTGTACCAGCGGTGAAACGTCGTTTGCTAAGGATCGGGTAGACATATGAAGCAAGTCGGAACCCCTTGAATGTCTACCCTTTAATACGCTGATCGGGGGTACCTCGTCCGGGCCGTTTCGGGTGACTCTCGGACGCCGGGTCAGTTGCCGTCCGGTGGCACCCCGACGCGCGCCGCCCGTCGTACGCCGTCCAGGGTGCGCAGCGCACGGGCCAGCGTGTCGGCGTGCACCTGGCTCTCGCCGCGCTGGTGCATCAGCGCCAGCGCGTCCCGCAGCTCCACGGCCTTGCCGACGAGCGCCTGCGCGGCGCGCAGGCCTCGATAGGTGTCGTCGGCGCGCGCGGGATTGATCCGGCCGAGCAGGTCCACGGCCTCCAGGTACCGGTCGATGAGTTCCCCTTCGGCGCGGGTCAGCGCCGGCAGCGGGGGCAGGTCGGGAAGCACCGTCGCCTACCGGGTGGCCCGGGTCGCGGGGGTGCCCTTGCGGCTCGCCACGATCCGGTCGACGAGTCCGTACTCCAGGGCCCGGGGCGCGTCGAGGAACAGGTCGCGCTCGATGTCCGCGGCCACCCGCTCGCGCGGCTGCCCGGTGTGCCGGGTCAGCAGCTCCTCCAGCAGGTCGCGGGTGCGCTGGAGCTCACCGGCCCGGGCCGCCAGGTCGTCGGCCCGGCCCTGGACGGGTTCGGCGAGCGAGGGCTGATGGATCATCACCCGTGCCCCGGGCAGGGCGAGTCGCTTGCCCGGCGTGCCCGCCGCCAGGAGGACGGCCGCTGCGGACGCGGCCTGTCCCAGGCAGATCGTCTCCACGTCGCAGCTGAGGAAGCGCATCGTGTCGTAGATCGCGGTCATGGCCGTGAACGAGCCGCCGGGCGAGTTGAGGTACAGCGAGATGTCCCGGTCGGGCGCCGCGTGTTCCAGGTGCATCAGTTGGGCCGTCACGTCGTTCGCCGCGGTGTCGTCGATGGGGGTGCCCAGCATCACGATCCGCTCGTCCAGCAGCTTGCCGTACGGGTCGAGCGTGCGCGGGCCCCAGGAGGTCCGCTCGGTGAACCGGGGCAGGACGTAGCGGGCCGCCGACTGAAGGGTCACGACGATCGCCTCCTCTGAGGAAAAAATGTACAGGACGTACATGTCGTTATGATGGGAGCATGGCTCACGAGATCCCGGTCACGCAAGCACGTGCCGAACTGGCCGACCTGATCAACCGCGTCGTGTACGGGGGCGAGACGGTCGTGCTCACCCGACACGGCAAGCCCCTCGTCGCGCTGGTCTCGGCGGATGACCTGGGCAAACTCGATGAGCTCAAGGAGCGTGAGAGCGAGCCGGTGATCAGTTCCGTGTCGTCCCTGCGTCCCCTTCCCTCCGCTCCGGGCGAACGGCGGCGCTTCGGGATCACGGCGGAGCACCGGGGTCCGGACGCCCGCTAGCGCGTCTACGCGCCCCTTGGCAAGACTTCGCGCCCGCGCACGCCTCATCGGTGCGTGGGCGCTGCTGTGCGCTCCGGGTCCGGGCGTCCGCCCTGCGGAGCCACCCCTCGAACGGACGGGGCCGGATGGGAGCCCCCGGGAGGGACCGGACGGCGGGGAACCGACCAGGCCGCCCCGGATAACCGGCGTGACGGTCTGTTTCTGGAGCGGCTCCCCATCGCCCCCCCCGGGCGGTGTGGTGCGGTCACACCCCTGGAGGCGCGGTGCGGTGCAGTGCTGCAATGGGGGCATGGTGTCCCCCGATCGGTTACTCGCCTTCGCCGCGATGTCCTTGGCCCTCATCGTCATCCCCGGTCCCAGCGTGCTGTTCGTCATCGGACGGGCCCTCGCCCAGGGGCGCCGCGCGGCCCTGACGACGGTGGTGGGCAATGCGCTCGGTGCCTATGTCCTCGTCGTGGCCGTCGCGTTCGGGGTGGGGGCGATCGTGGAGCGTTCCGTGCTCGTCTTCACCGCGCTGAAGCTGGTGGGCGCCGCCTACCTCGTCTACCTCGGGGTCAGGGCGGTGCGACAGCGACGGGTGACGCCCGAAGCCGCCGCGGCGCAGGGTGCGGCCCGGGGCGGTCTGCGCACGCTCTGGGACGGCTTCCTCGTCGGCGTGGCCAACCCCAAGACCATCGTGTTCTTCGCGGCCGTGCTCCCGCAGTTCGTGGACCGGACGCAGGGCGACGCCGTCGCCCAGATGCTGGTGCTCGGAGTCGTCTTCAACGTCATCGCCTTGGTCTGCGACAGCGTGTGGGGTCTCGTCGCGGCCACCGCACGGGGCTGGTTCGCCCGCTCCGCGGAGCGATACGCCGTGGTCGGCGGCGTCGGCGGCTGCACGATGATCGGCCTCGGGGTGACCGTCGCCGTCACCGGCCGGGCGGACTGACCCGGCTCCGCCCGCGGAGTCCCACGGGCGGCGCGGCGCGACCACCGCCCCGTGCCCGCAGCCCCCCTACCCGCCTTCGCCCCGTGCCCGCCGCCGTCGTCCTACAGCCGGGCGCCGTTGCTGCCCGGCGCGCCCGAGGGGCGCTCGGTGACGCCCCTGCGCCGTCCCCGGTGCCCGTCCGACACCACCGCGCCCTCACCGGCCCGGCTCGCCGACCGAGGCCGCACCTTCGCACACCGTCCGCCTCGTCCGTCTCACCGGCGGCGACGTCCTCGGCGGCGGCGCCATCGTCGCCGTCCGACTGGGAGATCCGCCTTCTCCGCTGCCGGATGCCGTCGCTGACCCCGTGCGGCGCCGGTACCCGACTGGTCACCGAAGCCCGAGGAACCCGGGTCCGGTACGCCCCCGCGACCACTCAGGGTGGCGCCAGGACCGACCTCACCGGGTCCAGTAGTGGAAGCGCGCACGCTTGGGCCCGCACGCGCCGTCGGCGAGGGCCTCCTCGTAGCCCTGCCGCACGGCGGCGTCGACCTCCGCCTTCGACGCACCCATGGGCAGGTAGGCGCTGGAGTAGACGACGCACGACGGGTCGTGGACCGGCCACAGCGCCCACGACCCGAACGCGACGACGGCCGCCGCCGCTGCGAGCACGGCTGCGAATCGGCGGCGCGGCGTGGAGAGAAGACGGGACGTCACCAGCGGATGGTACGGAACGGCGCACGGACGACGGACGGCCGGGGCCTCGTGCCAGCCGACAGCGAGGGCATCTTCGACGACCACCTTCGGCGACCACGTGCGGCCCCAGTCCCAACCACCGGATACCGGTCGCCACCGGACACGCCGGTGAGCGGTACGCGGCATCCCGGTTATCGGATTGGCAAAGAACTCGAACCCCGTCTGTTGTCAGGGACCCCTCACAGGACAGGATCACGCTGCCTTTACTCGAATCTGCTTACGGGAGATCCCACTTGAGACGGACACGAGCAAGTCGGGCCACCGCGCTCGGCTCCGCGGGAACCATGATCGCGGCCACCCTCATAGCCGGCGCGCTGGCCGCTCCCGCCGCCAGCGCGTACGAGGGCCGCGACCGGGACCGCGACCAGGTGCGGGGCCAGGAGCGCCAGCAGATCGGCGCCGCCATCGCCGCGACGCGTGCCGCCAAGGCCGGGGTCGACTGGAAGGACTGTCCGACCGACTGGGGGCTCCCCAAGCCGATCCAGTGCGGATGGGTGACGGTCCCGCTCGACTACGCCAAGCCGTTCGGCAAGCAGATCAAGCTCGCGGTCGACCGGATCGGCCACACCGGCACCCCCGAGGAGCGCCAGGGCGCCCTCGTCTACAACCCGGGCGGACCCGGCGGCTCCGGCATGCGCTTCCCGGTCCGGGTCACCGCCAAGAACCCGCTGTGGGTCAAGACCTCCAAGGCGTACGACTTCGTCGGCTTCGACCCGCGCGGCGTCGGCCACTCGGCGCCGATCTCCTGCATCGACCCGCAGGAGTTCGTCAAGGCGCCCAAGATGGACCCCGTGCCCGACAGCGAGGCCGACAAGCGCGTCCAGCGCGGGCTCGCCGCCGCCTACGCGGACGGCTGCGCCGAGCGCAGCGGCGAGATGCTGCCCCACATGACCACGCCGAACACCGCACGCGACCTCGACGTCATCCGGGCCGCACTCGGCGAGGAGAAGCTCAACTTCCTGGGCGTCTCCTACGGGACCTACCTGGGCGCCGTCTACGGCACGCTCTTCCCGGACCACGTCCGCCGCCTCGTGGCCGACAGCGTCGTCAACCCGTCCCGCGAGAAGATCTGGTACCAGGCCAACCTCGACCAGGACGTGGCCTTCCAGATGCGTTGGAACGACTGGCTGACCTGGGTCGCCAAGAACGACGCCGTGTTCCACCTCGGCGACACCCGCGCCGAGGTCGAGGAGCAGTGGCGCACGCTGCGGGCCACCGCCAAGAAGAACCCCCTCGGCGGAGTGGTCGGCCCGGCCGAGCTGATCGGCTACTTCCAGGCGGCCCCGTACTACGACTCCCGCTGGGTGCCCGTCGCCCGGGTGTGGAGCCAGTACGTCGCCGGGAACACCCAGGCACTCGTCGACGCCGCCGCCCCCGACCTGTCGGACACCGCGGGCAACGCCTCGTCCGAGAACGGCAACGCCGTGTACACCGCCGTGGAGTGCGCCGACGCCAAGTGGCCGCGCGACTGGCGCACCTGGGACCGGGACAACACCCGGCTCCACGAGAAGTACCCCTTCCTCACCTGGTCCAACGCATGGATGAACCTGCCCTGCGCGACCTGGAAGTCGAAGCAGCACACCCCGGTCGAGGTCACCACCCGCAAGGGGCTGCCGCCGGTCCTGATCGTGCAGGCCGCCCGTGACGCGGCCACGCCGTACGGGGGCGCGCTCGAACTGCACAAGCGGTTCAAGGGCTCCCGGCTGATCACCGAGGAGAACGCCGGCTCGCACGGCGTCACCGGGATCGTCAACCCGTGCGTCAACGACCGCGTCGACACGTACTTGCTGACCGGCGAGGTCGACGGCAAGAACGTCAGCTGCGCCCCGCACGCCGCACCGAAGCCGTGACCGGCCCGGCGCGCCCCGCCCCCGCCCGGCGCGCCCCCCCCCCCCGGCCACCGCGCGGCCGGGGCCACACC
>NZ_JBHXEN010000036.1:87442-91938 GCF_042724695.1 Streptomyces sp. NPDC127068
GTTGCGCGGGTCGTGTTGTTTTTCTCTCGGGTCGGTGGCCCCGCCCCCCCCCAACTCACCGGTGGTGGGGGCGGGGGCGCCGCCCGCGGGGGGGCCGCCCCGGCTCCCACCGGCAACGGGGCGGACGGGGCCTCAGCGCCGCGGCAGCCGTCTGCGCCGCGCACCCGTCCCGCTCCGGCCCGCGGCGGCCTCCTCGGCCTTCACCACCGCCGCGTAGCGGTCCACGTACTCCTGGCCGGAGAGGCCCAGCACCGCGTACATGATCTCGTCCGTGACGGCCCGCAGCACCGCCTTCTCGTGCTCCATCCCCGCATAGCGGGAGAAGTCCAGCGGGGCGCCGAACCGGATCGTCACCGATCGGGGCCGGGGCAGCACCTGCCCCGGGGGCTGGGCCTCGAAGGTGCCGATCATCGCGCACGGAACCACCGGCGCGCCCGCGCCGAGCGCCATCGCCGCCACCCCCACCTTGCCCTTGTAGAGACGGCCGTCGTGCGAACGGGTCCCCTCCGGGTAGATGCCCAGCAGCTCGCCCTCGGCGAGGACGCCGAGACCCTCCCGGATCGCCGCGGCCCCCGCCTCCTTGCCCGAGCGGTCGACGGGGATCTGCCCGGCGCTGCGGAAGAACGCGGAGGTGAGTCGGCCCCGTACCCCGGGCCCCGTGAAGTACTCCGCCTTCGCGAGGAAGGTGATGCGGCGCTTCAGGATCGCCGGCATGAGGAAGTGGTCGGCGAACGAGAGGTGGTTCCCGGCGACGATCGCCGCCCCCGACTCCGGTACGTGCTGGAGCCCCTCGATCCTGGGCCGGAACAACAGCCGCAGCAACGGCCCCAGGAGCACGTACTTCAGCGCGTAGTAGAACAAGGCGTCTCTCCCAACTCCACCGCCCGGCACCCGTGCCGGGTGCCGCGGGGCCGGGCCGGACGCCCGTGCGCCGGACCGGCCCTGGACGACCGCCGCGGTTGACTCGGGACAGGATGTCAGCTCCGGACCCGTGCGTGCGGACCTTCGCCCGTCCGGCCGTCAGGGCAGCCGGGTGCCCTCGGGCAGGTCGATGCCGAACTCGGCGGAGAGGACCTTCAGCCGCTCGGGGTCGCCCGTGAGCGCGCGCACCGACCGGGTGCCGGCCAGGTCCAGGTGGGTCAGCTCGTTGCCGACCAACTGGAGGTGGTGATCGGTGAACGTGCGCAGCACGTACACGGAGGAACTGAACGGGGACCGCGGGTGCGTCGCGACGTGCCAGTTCGCCACCGCGTAGTCGGGTGCCTCGAAGGGCTCCTCCGTGAAGGCGTACTGGACCTCCCAGGCCCCTGACTGCCAGGACTGGAGCAGCCAGGACCGCAGCGGTCCGGTCCGTTCCCCGAGGACCAGTCGGTGGCGCCGGCCGCCCTCCGTCTCCGTCACCGAATCGGCGACGAAGGGTATCGCCTCCAGCAGCGAGCCCGGGGAGCCGAAGCCCACGTCCGCCAGGTACGGGTGCGGTTCACCGGGCACCTCGACGAGCAGCGTCATGTGGGTGCGGGGCCGGAGCACCCCCGGCTGGGCACCCACCTGGACCCGGGCCATCAGCCCGGTCACCGTGAAGCCGAGCCGGCGCAGCACGGCGGTGAAGAGGGTGTTGTGCTCGTAGCAGTAGCCGCCGCGCCGGGAACCGAGGAGCTTGGCCGTCACCTCGGCGAGGTCGAGCGAGGGAGCCGCCCCCAGGGCCGCCTCCAGGTTCTCGAAGGGGATGGCGAGCTGATGGGCGCGGTTCAGGCCGCGCAGGGTCGCGGGGGTCGGGGTCCGCCCGCCGCTCCAGCCGATGTGGTCGAGGTAGGCGTCGAGGTCGAGGGCGGGGGCAAGGTGGTCGCTGGTCATGGGGGAACGGTACGGGACGTGCCGTGGGGCACGTCCCGTGTCTTCCGTCAGGAGTCGCGCGCGACGACCATGCCCAGGGTGGTCAGCCCGACCACCACCCAACCGAACCAGAGCCAGCCGTTGCTGCCGAGCGCCACCGAGTAGGCCGACACGGCCACCAGGGTCCCGAGGGTGAGCGCCCCCATCGTCCTGGTCGACCGCTGCGTCGCTTTGGGCATCGTGACACCCTCCTCACGCCCGCCCGGACTTCCCGCGCCCGGGCCGTGGCCTTCCGCCCATGGTCGCCCCCGGGACGGCCCGCGCGCCAGGCGTCGGGCCGCACCCCGTGAACTGACCGTGCCGGGGGTGACGCTCAGCGACCGCGCGCGTGCAGCGAGGCGAGATAGGCGTTGTACGCCGCCAGCTCCTTGTCCCCGTCCCGGTCGGCGGCCCGGTCCAGACGGCGCGCCTGACGTTGGTCGGAGGCGTACCACTGGAAGACCAGGGCGATCAGCACCAGCACCGAGGGCACCTCGCTGAACGCCCAGGCGATCCCGCCGGCAGCGGTCTGGTCGGCGAGGGCGTCGATCCCCAGCGACTCCGGCGGGTTCTGGTAGGGGCCGATCATCGGGGTGCTCGCCATCATCAGCGCGATGCCGAAGAAGGCGTGGAAGGGCATGCCCGCGAACAGCTCCAGCATCCGCATCACGTAGCCGGGGCGGTGCGGGCCCGGGTCCACGCCCATGATCGGCCAGAAGAACACCAGGCCCGTCGCCAGGAAGTGCACCATCATCGCGAGGTGGCCCGGCTTCGACTCCATCAGGAACTCGAACAGCGGCGTGAAGTACAAACCGTACAGACTGGCGATGAACAGCGGGATCGTGAACCCGGGGTGCGTGATCACCTTCAGGTACCGGCTGTGCAGCAGCGCCAGCAGCAGTTCGCGCGGCCCCTTGTTGCCCCGCCCGGCGACCGGCAGCGCCCTCAGGGCCAGGGTGATCGGGGCGCCCAGCAGCAGCATGATCGGGGACAGCATGCTGATCACCATGTGCTGGACCATGTGCACGCTGAACATGACCATGCCGTAGTCGTTGAGCCCGGTGCACATCACCAGCATCACCGACAGCACGCCCAGGACGAACGACACCGTCCGTCCCACCGGCCACTTGTCCCCGCGTCGGACCAGTCGGGTCACGCCCCAGCCGTACAGGGCCAGCGCCAGCAGGCAGCCGATCAGGAAGAACGGCTCGGGGGACCACTGGAGCCCTCGCTCCAGCGTGAACGGCGGCAGGTCCATGGACGTGCCGTGACCGCTGTGATCCATCCGGCGGCTCCTGTTTCGTACGGGTTCGGGTGTCCGTCCACCAGACTAGAACCGCCCCCGACCGCGGTCGCGGTCGGGGGCGGTCGGAACTCCGTACGGGTCACGCATCCGGTGGGTGAGCGGCCCCGGCACGGCGCCGCAGCGGCCTCGCAGCGGACTACAGCACGACCCCGGCCTCGGCGTAGCGCTCGTCGGGCACCGTCTTCAACGTCTCCACGGCCTCCGCGAGCGGCACCATCACGATCTCGGTGCCGCGCAGGGCGGTCATCTGCCCGAACTCGCCCCGGTGCGCGGCCTCCACCGCGTGCCAGCCGAACCGGGTGGCCAGCACCCTGTCGTACGCGGTCGGGGTGCCGCCGCGCTGGACGTGGCCGAGGATCACCGGGCGGGCCTCCTTGCCGAGGCGCTGTTCCAGCTCGATCGACAGCTGTCGGGCGATCCCCGCGAAGCGCTCGTGACCGTAGACGTCCTTGCCGCCCTCGTCGAACTCCATGGAACCCGACCGGGGCTTCGCGCCCTCGGCGGCCACCACGATCGCGAACTTCTTGCCGGCCGAGAACCGCTCGCCGACCCGCTCCGCGAGTTCCGCCACGTCGAAGGGGCGTTCCGGGACCACGATCGCGTGCGCTCCGGCGGCCATCCCGGAGTGCAGGGCGATCCACCCGGTGTGGCGGCCCATGACCTCCACGATCAGTACCCGCTGGTGCGACTCGGCGGTCGTCTTCAACCGGTCGAGGGCCTCGGTCGCCACGCCGACGGCCGTGTCGAACCCGAAGGTGACGTCCGTGGCCGCGATGTCGTTGTCTATCGTCTTCGGCACCCCGACGATCGGCAGCCCGTTGTCGGAGAGCAGCCGGGCGGCCTTCAGGGTGCCCTCGCCGCCGATCGGGATGATCGCGTCGATGCCCAGCTCCGCGACGTGGCCCTTGGCCCGCTCCACGCCGTCCACCAGGTGTGCGGGCTGGACCCGCGAGGAACCGAGGATGGTGCCGCCGAGGGCGAGGATGCCGCCGACGGCGTCGAGGTCGAGCTTGCGGTAGTCACACTCCAGCAGGCCCTTCCAGCCGTCGTTGAAACCGATCACCTCGTCACCGTGATCGACTACGGCACGGTGGACGACGGATCGGATGACGGCGTTCAGGCCAGGGCAGTCACCGCCGGAAGTGAGGACACCAAGACGCATGGCTCGGAAAACCTTTGCAACGTGGACGTGCTACCGGACCACGCCGTCCGGTGGGACGCCGCCACCCTACCGGCGTATCCGGTCCGTGCCGAACGGCCCGTCCGCCTTGTGGACACCCCCGCACAACTGAGCGGAGCCCCCGTCAGACGGGGGCTC
>NZ_JBHXEN010000037.1:0-91256 GCF_042724695.1 Streptomyces sp. NPDC127068
TCTAGTTGTTCTCTGCTCTGTTGCTGCCTGTTTTTTGTTTCACCCCCCCCGGCCGGCCGCGCCCCCGCCCGGGCGGGCCCCCCCCCCCCCCGGGCCGTCCGCGTTGGCTGCCCCCGCTGCCCCCCCGGCTGCCCGCTCCCGGTGCAGCGGGGGCGGGGCACCACCGGTGGCACGGGGACAACGGAAGGCCCGGTACGCGCTGGGCGTACCGGGCTCGGAAGCCGGGGAGGCGGGGGGCGTTCCTGACCCTCCGGCTTCGACCGTGTGGCCGGTGTGGGACCGGCCGGTGCGATCCGGAGGTGCCGGTGTGGGACCGGCACCCCCGGGCGCGGGTTACTTCAGACCAGCGTCGAGCGCGGTGATGAGTTCACCGTTGCTGGTGTCTCCGTCAGCCGACCAGAAGAAGGCGCCGCCGAGCTTCTGGCCCTTGGCCCAGGCCATCTTGGTCTTGATGGTGGCCGGGGTGTCGTAGCTCCACCAGTTGCTGCCGCACTTGGCGTACGCGGTGCCGGCGACCGTACCGGTCGACGGGCAGGAGTTCTTGAGGACCTTGTAGTCCTCGATGCCCTGCTCGTACGTGCCCTGGGCGGGCCCGGTGGCGGTGCCGCCCGGCGCGTCCTGGGTGACGCCCGTCCAGCCGCGGCCGTAGAAGCCGATGCCGAGGAGCAGCTTCTTGTCGGGCACGCCCTGCGCCTTGAGCTTGGCGATGGCGTCGGCCGAGGTGAAGCCCTGCTGCGGGATGCCGTTGTACGTGCTCAGCGGCGAGTGCGGAGCCGTCGGGCCCTTCGCGGCCCAGGCGCCGAAGAAGTCGTACGTCATCACGTTGTACCAGTCGAAGCTGGCGGAGGCACCGGCGTAGTCAGCCTTGTCGATCTTGCCGCCGTTGGAGGCGTCGGCGGTGATCGCGGCGGTGACCAGGTTGTTGGCACCGAACTTGGCACGGGTCGCCGCTGCGATCTTCTTCAGCGCGTCCGGACCACTGTTGTCGCAGGTGAGACCACAGGCGTTCGGGTACTCCCAGTCCAGGTCGATGCCGTCGAAGACATCGGCCCAGCGCGGGTCCTCGACCATGTCGTAGCACGACTGGGCGAAGGCGGCCGGGTTCTGCGCGGCCTGGGTGAAGCCGCCGGACCAGGTCCAGCCGCCGATGGAGAAGAGGATCTTGATGTGCGGGTACTTCGCCTTCAGCTTGCGCAGCTGGTTGAAGTTGCCGCGCAGGGGCTGGTCCCAGGTGTCGGCGACACCGTCGACGGACTGCTCGGCGGTGTACGCCTTGTCGTAGTCCGCGTAGGAGTCACCGATGGTGCAGCGACCGTTCTGGACGTTACCGAAGGCGTAGTTGATGTGCGTGATCTTCGCCGCGGTCCCGGAGGTGTCCAGGTTCTTCACGTGGTAGTTGCGTCCGTAGACGCCCCACTGGGTGAAGTAGCCCATCTTGATCTGGCCGCCGCCGCCGTTGCCGCCGTCGCCGGGGGTGCGGACCGCGGTCGCGGCACTGGCCGGACCGGTCTGGTTGCCGGTGTCGCGGGCCTGGATGCTGTACGAGTAGTCCGTACCCGCGGCCAGCGTGGTGTCCGTGTAGCTGGTGTCGCCGGAGGCGGCCGGGTTGACCGTCGCGACGACCGCGCCGTCCCGCAGGACGTCGTAGTTCTTGATGCCCTTGTCGTCCGTCGCCGGACCCCACGACAGCTTCACCGAGGTGCTGGTGAGGCCAGAGGTGGTGGGCTTGCCGGGAGCCGTGGGGGGCTCGTCGCCCGGGACGACGCCTCCGTCACAGGAGCCGCCGTTCAGGGAACAGTTGCTGGGGGAGCCGCTGCCGGAGCCGTTGAACCCGAAGGTGACGGACTTACCGGGCTCGACGGTCCCGTTCCAGCCCAGGTTCTTGGCGGTCCAACGGTTGCCGTTGTTGGTGACCGTGGCGTCCCAGGACGAGGTGGCCTTGGTACCGGTGGGGAAGTCCCATTCCACGGTCCAGTTGCTGAGCGTGGTGGTACCGGTGTTCTTGACCGTCCAGCTGCCGCCGAAACCGCTGCCCCAGTCCTGGGTCTTGGTGAAGGTGGCAGTGGCACTGGTGGCCGCAGCAGCCGGCGTTGCCAGGGCGACCAGTGCGGAAAGGGGCAGTGCCAGGGTCGCGAGCCCTGCCACAGCTTTGGTTCTGAAGCGCATGCTGCGCCTCCTCGGGTGAGTCCGGTAGTGGGGATGGTGGAACCCAACCTGCGCCGCCCGTGAGTACGCGCCGTAGTGATCTCATGACCATGACACGCTCACCGCAGTGCCGCGAGAATAGAAAGGTCTGGACCATCGGTCAAGAGGTCTGGACCAACGAAGCGAGAGCGTCGCAGGTCAGAGCCTTGGGAACCTCATGGGTTCACCAACTGACGCTTGCTCACCATCCGTCACAGTGGACGTCGGTGCCCCCGAGTCACTTCCAACTCCCGGCTTTCACCACCCACTGTGACACTCCGGGGGGCGCGGCACGGCGCACTTCCCGGTATCGCCCCGGCCGTCCGCGCTCCGGCGCACGTCCTCGCAGGTCCGGGCCCCTGGTGGCGCTCGTCACACCCGGGGCGGGGCGGTGTCCGGGACGTTCCGGAGGGTGGCGGTCGGGTAGCGGAGGGCAACGCCTATCCGCACAGCCCCAGTTCACGGGCGAGCACCGCGGCCTGCACGCGACTGCGCAGCTCCAACTTCCCCAACATCCGGCTGACGTGCGTCTTCACGGTGGCCTCCGCCATCTCCAGACGCGCCGCGATCTCGGCGTTGGACAGCCCCTCCCCGATGCACTGGAACACCTCGCGCTCCCGTCGCGTCAACGTGTCCAGCACCGCTTGGTCCGCCGCCGAACTCCGGTGGGAACGGGCCGGGTTCGCGAACTCGGCGATCAGCCGTCGGGTCACCGCGGGGGCGATCAGGCCCTCACCCCGCCCCACCGCCCGCACCGCCTCGATCAGGTCCCTGGCCTCGGTGTTCTTCAGCAGGAAGCCGGAGGCTCCGGCCCGCAGCGCGCCGAACACGTACTCGTCGAGGTCGAAGGTGGTCAGCACCAGGACGTCCGCCAGGCACTCGGCCACCACCTGGCGGGTCGCCGACACCCCGTCCAGGACCGGCATCTGCACGTCCATCAGCACCAGGTCGGGGCGGAGTTCCCGGGCCAGGTCCACGGCCCGTTGCCCGTTCTCCGCCTCGCCCACGACCTCGATGTCCTCGGCGCTGCCGAGGATGAGCACGAGACCGGCCCGCACGGCTGACTGGTCCTCGGCGACGAGCACACGGATCACGGGGTCACTCCTTGGCCTGGGACGGGCCCGAGGTGCCCGATGCGGCGGACGTGTGGGATGTGCCTGACGTGCCTGAGGGGGCCGCTGCGCCGGGCGGGCCGGCCGTGTCGACGGGGAGGACGGCGCGAACGCGCCAGATCTTGCCGTCCCCCGGCCCGTCGTCAGGTTCGGGGCCCGCCCCGAAGAAGCCGTGCAGCAGCGCGGTCCGCTCCCGCATCCCCACCAGACCGGCCCCCGAACCGGGCGCCCGGGGCCCGTCCCGTTCGCCGTGCGGGCTGGTGACCGTGACCGTCAGGGAGTCCGCGTCCCGGGCCAGTCGGACGTGCACCCGGCCGGGCGAGGCGTGCTTGAGGGCGTTGGTCAGGGACTCCTGGACGATCCGGTACGCGGCCAGCTCCACCGGCGCGGGCAGCCGCTGGTCGTCGGCGGGGCGGGCGTCCGTCAACAGCACGTCCAGACCATTGGCACGGGCGCCCGCCACCAGGGCGTCCAGCCCGTCGAGCGTGGGCGCCGCCGCGGGCTCCAGATCGCCGGCGGAGTCCCGCAGCAGACCGATCAACCGACGCATTTCGGCCAGTCCGGCGACGCTGTTCTCCCGGATGACGCCCAGCGCGGTCCGGGTGGTCCGCTCGTCGTCCAGGGAGAGCGCGGCCGTCGAGTGGATGGCGATGGCCGACAGGTGGTTGGCCACCAGGTCGTGGAGTTCGCGGGCCATCCGGGCGCGCTCGGCGCTCACCGCCTGGACCCGGTCCATCTCGGCCAGCAGCGCGGTCTGCTCCGCGCGGAGCCGTTCGGCCTCGGCGGTCTCGCGGTGGTTGCGGACCAGGACGCCGGTGGTGGCCGGGGCGATGGAGATCAGGGCCGTCACCACGCCGATCAGGATCGCCTCGGGCGTCCGGAACCAGGCGAGGAAGCCGATCGTCGCGGCCACCGAGATCAGTCCGCACGTCACCGGGATGCGCCGGGCGTTGGCGGGGGAGCCGTAGACGACGGCGGCGTAGACCAGGTCGGTGAACATCACCAGGGTCGCCAGGTTGCCCGTGGTGAACTGGTCCGCGATGACCGCCGCGGTGCCCACGGACAGGGCGACCTGCGGCCGGGTCCGCCGCATGGTCTCCATCGCCGCGGCCACCACCATCGGCACCAGGGACCATCCCTCGCCGAGCGGCCGGTCGAACTGGAGGTGCAGTCCGAGCGCCCACATCAGGAGCCCGCCGAGCAGTCCGCCGAGGGCGATCACGGCGTCCAGCCGCATCGAGTCCGGCGGTAGTGCCGACGGAAGCCGACGGCTGCGCGGAATCCGGTGGGCGGACGAATCGGACGGGGTCGGCATGCACCCATCCAACACGCACCGGCTCCCCCGGGACATCACCGCGCGGTCGGAACGCCTCGCTGGTCACTACACACAAGGATGCAGTCCGAGGTCGGTCCCGGCGACGACGATCCGGGGTGATCGGGGCGGGAGCATGGAGGCAGTCCCGCGGGGGAACGGCGGGGGGAACGGAGGATTCGGACGGTGATCGTCACCCTGATCGTCATCTGCGAGGTCGGCTTCTGGGTCCTGCTGGCCGCCGGGCTCTCGCTGCGGTACCTGGCCCGGATGCCCCGGCTCGGCGCCGCGGTGCTGCTGTGCGAGCCGCTGCTGGAAGTGGTGCTGCTGGTCGTCACCGCCGTCGACCTGAAGAACGGCGCCGCACCCGACTGGAAGCACGGACTCGCCGCCGTCTACATCGGCTTCACCGTGGGGTACGGGCACTACACCATCAGCCGGATCGACGCGCGCTTCCAGCACCGCTTCGCGGGTGGCCCGCCCCCGGTGCTGCCCCCGAAGTCCGGGCCCGCCCGGGCCCGCCACGAGCGCCGGCTGTGGCTGCGCACGGTCGTCGCCGCGACGGTCGCCTACGCCCTGCTCCAGGGCGCGATCTGGTACGTCGGGGACGGCGGCGGGGACACCTCCTCGCTCGCCGGCTGGCAGGGCGCCGCACTGAAGGCCGCCCTGATCCACGGCCTCATCGCCCTCGCCTACACCCTCTGGCCGGGGAAGGGGCCCGTCGACGCGGGCTCCCGCAAGCCCTGACCGCCGTCGCGCCGCCGTCCGCTCAGCGCTCGCCGCCCGGGACCCACAGGACGTCCCCGTCGGGGTTGGCGACCCGGGCGAGGATGAACAGCAGGTCGGAGAGGCGGTTGAGGTAGGTGGCGGTCAACGGGTTCATGGTCTCGCCGTGCACCTCCAGCGCCGCCCAGGTGGACCGCTCGGCCCGCCGGACCACGGTGCACGCCTGGTGCAGCAGGGCCGCGCCGGGCGTGCCCCCGGGCAGGATGAAGCTCCGGAGCTTGGTGAGCCGCTCGTTGAACCGGTCGCAGTCCTCCTCCAGCCGGTCCACGTAGAACTGCTCCACCCGCAGCGGCGGGTACGCGGGCTCCGCGACCACCGGGGTCGACAGGTCGGCCCCGACGTCGAAGAGGTCGTTCTGCACCCGGGTGAGGACGGCGACGACCTCCTCGCCGAGGTCCCCGAGGGCGAGGGCGGTGCCGAGCACCGCATTGGCCTCGTTGGCGTCGGCGTAGGCGGCGATCCGCAGATCCGTCTTGGCCGTGCGGCTCATGTCCCCGAGGTTGGTGGTGCCCTGGTCCCCGGTCCTGGTGTAGATGCGCGTCAGATTGACCATGGGCCTCAGCGTAGTGAGGTGCGCTCCTCCCGGAAGACCCGCGTGCCCGCGGTGACGGCCGCCGCCGCGAGTCCCAGCGCGATCAGCGCCCCGACCAGCACGTCCCCGCTCGCGTACTGCCCGGCGTAGGCGTCCCGCACCGCCTCCACCAAGTAGCGCAGCGGCACCAGGTGCGACAGGGCGTCCAGCCAGCCCGGGGCGAGGGACATGGGGAGCATCAGCCCCGACAGCAGCATCACGGGCAGCGTCACCGCGTTCACGGTCGGCCCGAACTGGTGGGCCCCGGTCAGCCGCATCGCCAGCGCGTACGACAGGGAGCCCAGGGCCACCGTCAGCAGCGCCACGAAGGCGAAGCCGATGAGCAGGCCGAGGAGCGGCGCGCGCAGCCCCATCAGCAGTGCGGCGCCGACCAGCAGCACCGACTGGCAGGTGAGCAACGCGGCGTCGAGCAGGACCCGGCCGAGCAGCAGCGCCAGCCGACTGACCGGGGTGACCCGCATCCGGTCGATCACCCCCTGGCCCTTCTCGACGATGACCGAGAACCCGGCGAAGGACGCCCCGAACAGCGCGAGCTGGAGCAGCAGCCCGGGGGCGAGGACCTGCCAGGAGTCACGGCCCCCGTCGAGCGGCAGGCCGGTGAGCAGGGGGCCGAAGAGGACGAGGTACAGCAGCGGCATCACCATGCCGAACAGCATCTGGAAGCGGGAGCGCAGCACCTTGCGGGCGTAGCGGCCGAAGACGAGCGCGGTGTCGGAGAGCAGGGCGGGCACGGGGGTCTCCTGCGGGGTCGCGGGGGCGGGATGCGGCGGGCGGGTCACACGGCGACGGGCGCGGTGTCCCGGGGGAGCGGGTCGCGGCCGGTGACGGCCAGGAACGCGTCCTGGAGGGAGGCGTCGATCGATCCGGCGTGCGCCAACTTGAGCGCGGTCGGGGTGCCGTCCGCGACCACCACGCCCCGGTCGACGATGACGAGCCGGTCGGCGAGCGCATCGGCCTCGTCGAGGTAGTGGGTGGTCAGGACGATCGTGGTGCCGTGCGTCTCGCGCAGGGTGCGGACCATGTCCCACAGCACGGCGCGCCCGGCTGGGTCGAGTCCGGTGGTCGGCTCGTCCAGGAAGAGCACTTCGGGACGGTGGGTGAGGCCCATCGCGAGGTCGAGGCGGCGCCGCTGGCCGCCGGAGAGGGCGGCCGTCGGTCGGTCGAGCAGTCCGTCGAGGCCCAGTTCGGCGGCGAGTTCCTCGGCCCGCGCCACCGCTTCCGCCCTGCCGAGCCGGTACAGCCGGCCCTGGGTGACGAGTTCCTCGCGGACGCTCAGGGTGGGGTCGAGGCCACCGGACTGGGCGACGTAGCCGGTGCGGGCGCGGACGCCCGCGGGGTCGGTGGCGAGGTCGTGGCCGGCGACGGTCGCGGAGCCGCCGGTGGGGCGCAACAAGGTCGTCAGCATGCGCAGGGTGGTGGTCTTCCCGGCGCCGTTGGGCCCGAGGAGACCGAGGATCTCGCCGCGCCCGACGGCGAGGTCGACGCCCCGGACGGCCTCCACGGGGCCGCGCGGGGTGCGGAAGGTCCGGGCGAGGCCGGACGTCTTGATGACTGCCATGACCCCAGAAAAACAGAGGCCGTGAAATTTTGCAATGACTCCAAAATTTAAGGGACGGCAAAAAGCGAACGATGTCCAGGGTCGATAGGCTCGGACCATGGACGACGCACGGACACGCGCCAGCGGGGGTACCTCCGCGGGCGACGGGAGCGACGGGAGCGACGGCAGCGACGCGGGCTACGGCAGCGACGGGGGCGCCGCGCCGGAGGCGGCGGGTGCGTCCGAAGGGCTGCGGGAGCGCAAGAAGCGGCGCACCCGGCAACACCTCTCCGACGTCGCCACCGGACTGTTCCTGGAACGCGGCTTCGACGCCGTCACCATCGCCGAGATCGCCGAGGCCGCCGACGTCTCCGTGAACACCGTCTACAACTACTTCCCGGCCAAGGAGGACCTCTTCCTCGACCGGGCCCCGGACCTCGCCGACCGGCTCGCCGGCTGGGTGCGCGGACGGCTCCCCGGGGAGTCCGCCGCCCGGGCCGTACTGCGCCACCTGCGCTCCGAGGTGGAGGCCGTGTCGCCCCGGGTCGGCCTGACCGAGGGGTACGACCGCTTCCTCGTGGTGGTGGAGGACGCCGCCGGGCTGCGCGCCCGACTGTGGCTGCTGGACCAGGAGATGTTCACCCGACTGGAGCGCGCCCTGCGCGAGGAGACCGGCGCCGGGCCCCGCGACCGGCTGCCCGCGCTGATGGCCGGACAGATCGACTGGGTGCACCGGACGGTCATGGGCGTCATCCGCTGCGGCCTGATCGAGGGCGGCAGCCCCGAAGCCGTGTCGCGCGAGGCCCTGGACGCCCTGGACGACATGGAGGAACTGCTCGGCGAACGGGTCCTCAACTACGCCGTGCGCACCACGGGATGAGCCCGTCCGGCCGGGCGCGGCACGCGGTACGGGGCGAGGGGGGTGTGATGTCGGTCATTCGGGGCGTGACACGCATCTCTTCCCTGTCATCAGGGCCCGCAGTGCCGCTAGGGTCCGCCGAAGGGGTGCGGGGAACTCAACGTCAACAGCGGGTGAGGGGTGCAACGTGGCACGCAAGCTGGCCGTCATCGGAGCCGGGCTGATGGGCTCCGGAATCGCGCAGGTGTCCGCCCAGGCGGGCTGGGACGTCGTCCTGCGCGACGTCACCGACGAGGCGCTGACCCGCGGCACCGACGCCATCCGGGCGTCCTACGACAGGTTCGTGGCCAAGGGCAAGCTCGACGCCGTGGACGCGGAGGCGGCCCTCGCCCGGATCACCCCCACCACCGACCTGGACGCAGTGGCCGACGCCGATCTCGTGGTGGAGGCCGTCTTCGAGAAGTTGGAGGTGAAGCACGAGATCTTCCGTGCCCTCGACAAGATCGTCGGCGATGACGCGGTCCTCGCCTCCAACACCTCCGCCATCCCGATCACGAAGATCGCCGCGGCCACCGAACGACCCGAACGCGTCGTCGGCACCCACTTCTTCTCGCCCGTCCCGATGATGCAGCTGTGCGAACTCGTCCGCGGGTACAAGACCAGCGACGCGACCCTCGCCACCGCCCGGGAGTTCGCCGAGTCGGTCGGCAAGACCTGCATCGTCGTCAACCGCGACGTCGCCGGCTTCGTCACCACCCGGCTCATCTCGGCCCTCGTGGTCGAGGCCGCGAAGCTCTACGAGTCGGGAGTGGCGAGCGCCGAGGACATCGACCTCGCCTGCAAGCTGGGCTTCGGCCACGCCATGGGCCCGCTCGCGACCGCCGACCTCACCGGCGTCGACATCCTGTTGCACGCCACCGGGAACATCTACACCGAGTCCCAGGACGAGAAGTTCTCCCCACCCGAGTTGATGCGCCGAATGGTGGACGCCGGTGACATCGGGCGCAAGAGCGGGCAGGGCTTCTACAAGCACTGAACGGGCCCGCCGCCGCTCACCGAGCGGGCGGACGGGGCACGCGGTCCGGGGTCGGGCGACCCTCCGGTCAGCGGAACCGATCTGACGCACCCTCACCCCGAGGATCACTCCTCGGGGTGAATTCGATATCGGTTCGCTTACAACCAGCAACTACGGTCGCCCACCGGCAGTCAGTTGCAGTGACATGGCCGGACAGCAGTACGGACCGCCCGGGCGGGCCCGCACCACCGACCACTGACCGCGGTCATCCTTCCGCGGTCACCCGTCCGGGTCGCGGCCCGGTCACCTTTCGCCGACACGGAGCACGGGGAGCGCATATGCACATCAGGGGCGACCACGCCGAGCTGGTCGTCGGGGGCCGCCTCGACGTCCGCAGCGCGGCGGACGCCCGTACGGTCCTGCACTCGGCCGTCGACGACGGCACCGGTGACCTGGTGCTCGACCTGTCCGAACTCGACTCCTGGGACGCCACCGGACTCGGCGTCATCATGGGCGCGCACCGCCGCGCGGGACGTTGCGGCCGACGGCTCGTGCTGCGTGACGTGCCGCCGCAGATGCAGCGCCTCCTGGTCGCGACCCGGCTGCACCGCATCCTCGCCATCGAGGGCGGCATCGGCGTGGAGTCGCTGCCGCGCGTGTGACCACGCCGATTCTCATCGGACTGTGACGTCCCGAGCCCCCCGAGACGCGCCCGTTCGGGGATACTGGCGCGAGATCCAGTGCCCTGGCACCCGCCCGCACGGCAACCTGCGGGGAGGGGAGCCGCGTCGGTGACGGCAGCGCCGAGCGCGGACCAGCGGACGGGGCGCGGTACACAACGCTCTTGGGGGGCTTTGACCATGGACCCGACCAATCGGGAACCGGAGCAGCACGACCCGGACGCCCCCGGGAACCGGGAAGCGTACGAGGACGTCTCCGACCGTCACGATCAGGCCACTTCCGGCGCCCGCGGTCAGCAGCGCCCGGAGCCCGTCGACGGCGGACCGACGACGAACCGGTTCCTGCCCGCCGTCCGGGGCGACCGGGCGCCCGTACCCGTGGCCGGCGCCGGCCGGGCCGCACCGCCCCGGCCCCGGCCGCCCCGCGACCCGCTCACCCCGGACCTCGGCGGCGCGCAGCCCGCCCGCCGCCCCGCCCGACTGGTCGCCGGCGACCTGTCCCTGCTCGTCAACCCCGTCGACGGCAGCGAGATCGCGACCTGCCCGCCGGGCGAGCGCCCCGGCCCGCCCGAACGGCACACCGCCGAGGCCCGCGAGGAGGTGCGCCGCGCCGCCACCCCACCCGTGCCGGCGGGTCCCGCCCTGGCCAGACCGCCCCTGCTGGAACGCCAGGAGGAACGCGAACACCTGGTCCGACTGATCGCCCGGGGCGGTTCGGTGCGGCTCACCGGAGCCACCGGCTCCGGCCGGACCGCGCTGCTCGACGCCGTCGCCGAGGACTGCGCCGACCTCGCGCCGGACGGGGTCATCCGGCTCACCGGCTTCCGCCGCACCGTCACCGACCTCTTCCACGACCTGTACGGGGCGGTGTTCGACAGCGAGGGGCACCGCCCCGACCGGGCCACCCTCGTCGAACGGGTCCGGGAGATCGGCGCCGTCGTCATCGTGGACGACCTGTCCTTCGGCGGCACCCCGCTCGACGAACTCCTCGACGCCACACCCGAGTGCGCGTTCCTGCTCGCCGTGGACCCGGACACCCCCGCGCCCACCGCCGACGCACCCGTCGAGGAGGTGACGCTGGGCGGCCTCAGCAGGGCCGCGAGCACCGAGCTCCTGGAGCGGGCCACCGGGCGCGTCCTCACCGAGGAGGAGACCAACTGGGCCGGTGACCTGTGGTTCGAGTCGGAGGGGTTGCCCCTGCGGTTCGTGCAGGCCGGCGCCCTCCTGCGGCAGCGCGACACCCGGCGCCTGCACCTCGCAGTCGACGACCAGGCCGACGCCGACACCGAGGACGAACAGCCCGGCGCGCGGGACCTCCCGCTGCCGTCCCCCGCCGAGGCCGCCGCACCCGCCGCGCTGCTGGCCGCGGACCTGAGCGAGTCCGCCCGGGCCGCCCTGCGCTTCGCCGTCGCCCTGGACGGCGAGGTGCCGCACCAGGCGCACCTGCCCGCCCTGGTCGGGGACACCCACGCCGATGCGGCCCTCGCCGAGCTCGTCGCCGCCGCCCTGGTTACCCCGGTCGGGGCCCGGCACCGGCTGGCCGCCGGCGTGCGCACCCAGCTGCTCGCCGCCGGTTACCCCGACGACCCGGACCTCACCGACTCCACCGCCACCGGTGACCCGCACGCCCTGATCGCGGCCCGCCACTACGCCTGGTGGGCCGGACACCCCTCGGTCACGCCCCGAAGGGTCGCCGCCGAAGCCGACGCCGTGTTGACCGCGCTCACCGCCGTCGCGTCCACCGCCACCGCGAGCGCCCCCCTGGACCCGGCGGACGAGGAGGGCGGCCCCAGCGCGCCGGTCGGACTCGCCCGGGCCGCCGCGCCCGTCCTCGCCGCCGGCGGCGACTGGAACGCCTGGGAGGCCGTGCTCCGGCTCGGCGTGGAAGCCGCCCGGCACACCGGAGAGGTCGCCGACGAGGCGTACTTCCACCACGAGTTGGGCGTCCTCGCCCTGTGCGCCGGGCAGCTGGGGCGGGCCCGGGCCGAACTGGAGGCATCCGTCGCGCTGCGCGGCGCGGTCGCCGACCGCCGCGGCGCCGTCGCGGGACGCCGGGCGCTCGCCCTGGTCACGGACCGCTCCGGGCAGACGCCCGCCGCCGCATGGGGCGGCGCCCTCGGGACGAAGCCGGCCGGTGCCCGGTACGAACAGCCCGCCGTGCCGTCCGTCACCGCCACCCGGGCCATACCGCTGGCCCCGGCCGCCACCGCCGCCACCGCCTTCACTCCCGTCACGGGTGCCGCGGACGGCTCGACGACCCTGGTCGGTTCGGTGCGACCGCCCGTCGCCGGATTCTCCGCACGGGTCCGCAGGGCGCGCCGGGTGGTGCTCCACGGCACGCGGCGCAACCTCGCCGCCGCGGGGGCCGGTGCGCTGCTCGCGGCGGTGCTCGGCACGGTGGTGACGCTCGGGATGATCTCGGACGACACCCCCGCCCCCGCCGACCGGGTCAGGACGAACCCCTCCGCCAGCCAGGGCGTCGACGACGGGCGCGGCTCCGACGACGACGGCAAGGAGACGGCGGACGCCCACACCTCGGGAGACACGGGGGACACCCAGAACGTCGCGGACGAGACCGAACAGCGCACCGGCTCCACCAGCCGTCCGGTGGCTCCCGGCGCCACCTCGGCCACCCCCTCCGCGCCGAGCGCCTCGCAGTCCCCGGGGCCGAGTTCCAGCGGGCGGCCCACGAGTTCGGCGCCCGGCGGCGGTCCGACCGAGCCGAGCGGCCCCACCACCTCCACCGGAACGGGCGGTCCGTCCCCCAGCGGCGAGCCCACGCCCCCGGCGTCGACCCCGCCGACCACGGCCAGCGTGCCGCCGAGCGGCCGGCCCACGTCGTCCACCCCGTCGACCCCGAGCACACCGAGTTCCCGTCCGTCGTCGCCCGCGGCGAGTTCCTCCACCACCGACCGGTCCGCGGGGCCGACCGGTCCCGTCCGGGTGTCCCCGCCCGCCGAGGCGGCCGACGGCACCGACGACCCGGGCGGGGCGGACCCGGTGCAGTGAACGACACCGGCCGCGGGCGGGGTCGATGACCCGCCCGCGGCCGGGAGGCTGGTGCGCGTGGCGCCGGAGGACCGGCTAGAACAGGCGGAGTTTGTCGTCCTCGATGCCGCGCAGTGCGTTGTAGTCCAGGACCGTGCACCCGATGCCCCGGTCGGTCGCGAGGACCCGGGCCTGCGGCTTGATCTCCTGCGCCGCGAACACCCCGCGCACCGGCGCGAGATGGGGGTCACGGTTGAGCAGCTCCAGGTACCGGGTCAGCTGCTCGACCCCGTCGATCTCGCCGCGCCGCTTGATCTCCACCGCGACGGTGCCGCCCGTCGAGTCCCGGCACAGGATGTCCACCGGGCCGATCGCCGTCGGGTACTCCCGGCGGATCAGCGTGTAGCCCTCACCGAGGGTCTCGATGCGGTCGGCGAGCAGCTCCTGGAGGTGCGCTTCCACCCCGTCCTTGATGAGCCCCGGGTCCACGCCGAGTTCGTGGGAGGAGTCGTGGAGGACCTCCTCCATGGTGATGATGAGCTTCTCCCCGCCCTTGTTCACGACGGTCCACACCCCACTGTCGTCCCCCGTGCCCTCCTTCAGGGTGCAGGGCGGCGACATCCAGTTGAGGGGCTTGTAGGCCCGGTCGTCGGCGTGGATGGACACGCTGCCGTCCGCCTTGATCAAGATCAGGCGGGGGGCCGACGGAAGATGGGCGGTGAGCCGGCCCGCGTAGTCCACGGAGCAGCGGGCGATGACGAGACGCATGGTCGACCACGCTACTGGACGCCCGGTGCTCCACGCGATTCGCCCTGGAAGGACCCCGTACGCGAGTGGCCGGTTGTGGCCGCGTTCTCCTGGTGCGGTCTGGACACGGTGCTTACCGTGGAAGCGGGAGGTCGCGGAGCGTGCACGCTGCGTAGGCGGACTCCTGCCCTGTCCGTGAACCCCCGGGACCGGGGGTGCGAGAGGAGAACCCATGTCGCTCGACGTCTCACCGGCGCTCCTGGAGCAGGCCGAGCGAGGCGAGGTCGACGAAGCCGCCTTCGTCGACTGCGTCCGGACCTCCCTGCCCTTCGCATGGGAGATGATCAGCTCCCTGGTGGCCCAGCTGAAGGTGGACGGCGGCGAGTTCGCCGACAACCAGACGCCCCCGCCGGACGAGCAGGCGCGCGGTCAACTGCTGCGCGCGCTCGCCAGTGACGCGATTCGCGGCACGCTGGAGCGGCACTTCGGAGTGAGGCTCGCGTTCCAGAACTGCCACCGTGTCGCGGTGTTCCCGCTGGACCCGGGGGTGGACGCGACGCTGGCCCGCTTCACCTCGATCCGGAACCAGCTCCTCAACCAGTCGCCGGAGCTGCGTGACTGCTGACGGCCGCCCAGCGGCCCGCCGTCGTGGACCCGGCACCCGCCGTGACAGGTCCACAACGGCGGGCCGTGCGCACCACGGTCCGTGGGGCGACCCCGCGGCCGTCGGTTCCGGCTGCCCTCAGCGCAGTTGCGGCAGCACCTCGGAGCCCAGCCGGCGGATGTTCTCCTCGGTGGCCGCCAACTCGCCCGACCCCTCCGTCAGGAGGGCGAACCGGGTCAGGCCCGTGCGCTCCGCGGTGGCCGCGAGCGTGTCGGCGCAGTGCTGCGGGGTGCCCACGGGATGGAGGGAGCACAGCAGGTCCGTGTAGGCGACCGGATCGCGCATGGTGCGGGCCCGGCCGTCGACCGTGACGTGCGCCGTGAGGCCCTGGCGCAGCCAGCCCGGCATCGCCTTGCGCAGCGACTCGGACGCCTCGGCGCCCCGGTCGGCGATCTGGACGACACCCGCCGAGACGTGCGCCGCGTCCAGCACCTCTTCGACGCCGAGGCCGGACGCCCGGGCGTGCGACCGCCACAGGGCCAGCATCTGCGCCTTCTCCTCGTCGGAGGCGTGCATGCCGAGCAGCATCGGCAGCCCCCGTTCCGCGGCGAGCCGCACCGAGCCCGGCGACGTACAGGCGACGACGACTTCCGGCCCCTTCGTGCCGCAGGGCCCTTGCGCCGGCTGCGGTACGACGTCCACCGGACGGAACCGGAACCGGTCCGTCTGCGCGCCGACCCGGGACTCCGTCAACCAGCGCATCAGCAGATCGAGGGATTCCGGGAAGCCCGTCTCGAACGCCGGCAACCCGGCGCCGAAGACCTCCAGATCGACCCACGGCCCGCCCCGTCCGACCCCCAGCGAGAAGCGCCCGCCGGAGGTGATGTGCAGCAGTGACGCCTGTTCGCCGAGGGCCACCGGATGGACCGTCGGCAGCACGCTCACGGCCGTCCCCACCCGGAGCGTCCGGGTGCGGCCCAGTAGCAGCGCCGCCAGGGTGACGGCCGAAGGGCAGGTGCCGTACGGCACGAAGTGGTGCTCGGCCAGCCACACCGCGTCCAACCCCGACTCCTCGGCGACCTCCGCCGTCCGCACCGCCCGGTGCAGCGCCTCCCCCTGGCTCTGCCCCGGGAACTGGGCCGCCAGGACGAAACTTCCCACGCGCATGTCTCTCCTCCTTGGCACCGGTCCCGGTGCCACCCCTTGTTCCCCCTAGGCAACAACGCACCACACGTGCCGAAGGCACGGCCGCCCGGAGGATTGACGGATTGTCGGGGTATTACGGGGCGATTGCGGGAACCGGGACGGGCACCCGCCGTTCGGGGTGGCGCGTAGGCTGGACGGGACCTGTCGCTGTTCCCCTGAGATCGTGAGGTGCGCCCGTGTCGCCGCGTCGTAATCGCCCCAAGGGCGGCAAGGACTTCGCAGGAGCCGGGTCCGGCGACGACCACGACCGGTACGGCGGTTTCGAGTCCGTCCACACCTGGCGTGGTGAGGAGTGGTCCGTACGCCATGTGGCGGGCGCGAGCACGGTGGGCAAGACGTACCGGTGCCCCGGCTGCGACCAGGTGATCGCCTCCGGGGTACCGCATGTCGTGGCCTGGCCGCAGCACGCGGGTGTGGACGACCGACGGCACTGGCACAAGGCTTGCTGGTCCGCCCGCGACCGTCGGGAGAGCCGCGTGCAACGGGGGCGCGGCGCTCCGCGGCACTGACGCCGGGCCCGCCCTTCGCGGTCCGTGCCGCCCGGGTATCGTCACCTCTGGTGGACGTCACAGCGGAACAGGGGTGGTACCGGATGTCCTTCTTCCTCCAGCGCCAGGCGCGGGTCCTGACGGTCGCGTTCACGGCCACGGTCGCCCAACTGGGCGCGGCGGCCCTCGTCTTCGCCGTCGTCGTGGCGAGCACCGCCACCGAGTCGCCCTTCCTGCCCACCTTGACGCTCTACGCCCTCGTGTACGCCCCGCTCGTCGTCCTGGCCCTGGCCCTGCTGGGCACGGCGGTCTACGCCCTGCCGGTGCTCCTCCTCGCGGACCGGGCCGTCGCCGCCCGGGGCGGGTCCACCGGGCGCTGGCGGGCCGGCTTGGCCGTCGCGTTCGGCGCGATGTACGCCCTGGTGCTCACCTTCGAGGCGCCGGCGGACTACCCCTGGGCGTTCGGCGCGCTCGTCCTCGCCAGTGTGCTGCCGCTGCTCGCGGTCGCCCGGTCGGACCGTCGTCGCGCCGGTGGCCGGGAACCGAGCACCGCGGGCTGGGCCACCCGGTTCTGGGGGTTCGCCCTGGTGGCCGTGCTGACCCCGGCCCTCAGCAGCGCAGCCCTCACGACGTTCGCCTAGCCGGACCGGTACTCCAGCACCGGGTTCTGGCATCATGAACCGCGCTGCGCAAGGCAACGGTCAACAACCGGCAAAGCCCCTCTGAAACCCCAGGTCAAAAGGGTGCTCCCCGCGCGAGCGGGGGTGGACCGATCATCCGGAGCATCAGGACGTCGGCCGCGACGTGTTCCCGCGCGGCGGGGGCGGACCGAGCTGGTGTTGTGCCGTTGGTGCCCGCTTCGGAGCCGATGGGCCCGCGCCCCGGCCGTACGGCACAGCTTTCCACGACCGGGGCGGGAGCTCAGCGAGCGTCGGACGCGTCCTTCAGCTGGTGGGCGAACACCAGCTGTTCCAAGCGGCGGAGACAGGGTTCGCACGTGAAGAACGGTGCCGTGCCGTGGACGGTTTGCACGGGGCCGAGCCACAACACGTCGATGCCGCGGTTCTCGCACCGCCAGCAGTCGCCGACGCGCCAAGTCCGAACGATCACGTGCGTACCCGGGGCCGGCAGTTGCACGAGCACGGCAACGGCCGCTCGCGGACGCCCAGGTGGAGAACCGCCCGCCCACCACGGAACCGAAGCGCACTGGGGGTCCGTCCCCGGCACTGGTGGTCGTCGGTCCCGAAGATGCGGGCCTTGACGCACGGCGCGCACGGCAGGGCCTCCGGGAGGCACCGTCGGTGGAGATGCACGGGCGAGCCGGGCCCCGACGGGGAGAAGCGGACCTTCGATATCTGGCGCTGCCACCATCGGATCGGCTCGGTGCAGCGCGCGCAGTACCTGAGGGTCGTGCGGACCAAGGGTTCCTCGCAGACGAAGAGGGTAGAGGGGGGCTCCGGTTCGTCTCCGGACAGGGGGAGGCGAACCGAAGCCAAGGGGGCGCCGGCCCGGCCGGCGGCTCAGGACCGGGTGGTGACGCCGTACGCCAGCGCGATGATCAACGCGGCCAGCGACGCGACGTACAGCACCTGGTCGACACCGGGCCTCACTGCGGCTGTTCCAGGAGACCGGTCGGGGGGTCCCAGCCCGGCCGCACGGTCACGTGCTCGTCGCCTGCGCAGCAGTCCGTGCAGTACACGATCCGTCCGCGCCGAGCGGCGACGTACTCACCGAACCCCTGGTGCTCCCAGACGGGGCACTGGCAGGCGCCGCAGACGAGGAGTTCGCCCTTGCCCTCGGTGTCGGTGAGCGGGCCGGTGATCGATTCGATCGCCGTGCGGAGGTCATCCGGGTCGGTCAGCGGAACGGGGTCCCGCGGTTCCCGGAGCCACCACCGTTCCATCCCGGCGGCTCCCACACCGGGGATGGACAGGACGTCTCCCATCTGATGGTGGGTGATGGCGACTCCGGGGGCGTCCGGCCATTGCTCCGTGCCGCGCGGAGACACGATCACGGTGTAGGTGTCGTGTCGGTCATCGGTGATCACCGGCCCGCAGTTCTTCCGTGCGGTGGCCAGGTGCCTCAGCACGAGGTTGCCCCAGGCGGACGGCATGCTGACCGCGGCCCATGTCCCATCGAGCCGGACCCGGTGCGCGACGGTGTCGAGCAGCGATTCCATCAGGGGAACGGGCGGCGGGGCGATGACGAGACCGACGCCGGGGTTGCCCGTGCGGGCGGCCAGCGCCCGCAGGACGATTCCCAGCCGACGCCCGCCGAGGAAGTCAACGAAGCCGATCGGGAGTGTGGTGGACCCTTTGACGGACCGCATGACTGACAGGAACGCGCGCTCGCCGAGGTCGAGCCGGAGGTTTCCGAATCCGCTCTCGAAGCGGCCCCAGTCCATGGACGCCCCGTCGGCGGTCCGGTCGACCAGCAGGTCCTGTACGTCATCCCGGGCTAGGAGGTCGCCCTCCTCGATGAGGGCGGCGACCGCCGCCTGCTCCCGCAGATCCCGTGTGCTGGCCCAGATCCGTAGGTGCGTTGCCAGCGCTGCGAACGGGTCGGTCGTCTCGATCATGTGCGCACCCCGACGGCCACCGTGTCCGAACCGGCGAGCGTCGCCAGGGCCCGCAGGATGATCGTGAGGCGCCGCTCACCGAGTGCGGCGATCTGCCACAACGGCACGAGCCGAGGGAATGCGATCGCCACTACCAACTCCAGGAATGCTTGTTCGCTGGCGTCGAGGACGAGCGTCGTGCGGTACAGGGCCTCGAACCGCGGCCAGTCGCAGCGTGCGCGCGCCCCGGTGTCGACCACCAGGAGGTCGCGGACGTCTCCCCGGGCGAGGATGTCGCCCTCTTGAATCAGCGCGGCGACCGCGCCCTGTCCGCCAGCGTCGAGTCCGTGACCCCACAGGGCCAACCGGCCCGTCAGGAGCTGCGGGTACTCCTCGTCCTCGGGCTGGTCGGTGCCGGCTGCTACATCGGCGAGTGCCCCCCTTCGTGTCACGCCCACGAATCGCTCCCCTCTTGGGCGAGGATCCGACCGAGCGTCGCGTGCAATTCGGTCGCCTCAGCCTCCGTCAGCACGAGGACGGCGTCGCCGAGTTCCACGTCGTCACTCTTGACGGTCAGCGGTACGCCAACCCGTCCGGCCTCGGTCTGGCGCACGGCGCCAGCTTGGCTCACCCGTAGGCCCTTACGCGGATTCGCACTCATCGGTCTTGACGGCCCCCACTGTCGTAGGTGAATCAGAGTGATCGTCACGTAACGGACCGTAGATGCATGTGCGGGGGTCTACCCGGAAGAATCCTCCGGGTAGACCCCCGCTCCGGGGTGTACTGCTGCTACGCCAGCACTCCCACGTGCTTGGCGATCTCGTGCACTTCCTGCCGCATGTGCGGACGAGCCCGTTTCACCAGCGAATGTGCCGCCTCACGGGCCAGAGGCGAGTACCGGATCTCCTCCGGGCTGGCCTCCTTGATCTTCCGCAGCATGAACAAAGTTCCGAAATCGTCTCCGGTCCGCCGGTGTGCGTGCATCACCTCCAGGTGATATCGCGTAACACGCTCCAGTGGCAGAACACCGCTTGCCGGTACCTCCACGTCATCGGCCAGACGTAGCGCCTCCGCAACGTCCCCTTCCTCCGCCGCCAGGTGTACTCCGTGCATCTGCACGTTCGTTGGGCCGAAAGCCGTGTGGAAGTCGTTCCGATCGCCGGGGAGCCGCTTCGCGATCTTCTCTGCCGCGGCGAGCATGGCCCAGGCCGTCGGAGCGAGCGACGCCCGAACCGCTGCGATCACCGCTACCAGGTGCAGGGCGCCGAACGCGCTCACGTGTGCCGATGGCGCCTCCGGCCCGGGGCGGGTCTGAGCGATCACCGACCGCGCCAGATCCAATGCTTCCCCCACCTCACCCCTCGACACCAGGATGCCGGACAGGTTCCAGGCCGCGGCGGCTATCAGGGCAGGCTCACCGACCTGATCTGCGATCACCATCGCCCGTTCAGCGGCGCGTAGCGAAAGAACACGCTCACCGACGCGACGCAAGTAGACCTGGTGGAGATGTAGCAGCGACACCAGTGCGCGCACTGCCACCCGTTCGGCGGCTCCATCGGCGGTGCGAAGGACCGCGTACGCGTCCGCCAAGAGGGTGGGCAGGGCATCGCCGACCGGCCCGTACCGGGTGGTCTGCGTCTCGTAGATCGTCCACGCCTCCCGAACCCGCTCCGCGAGAACGTCGGGGGACGGGGCCTCCCCAACCGAGCTGAGGCCGAGGAGAGAGGGCGGCGTGGTCAGAGTTCGCCGGATTGCTGGGACGGAGGGGTGCTCGGTTCCGGGAGCCAGAGGGACGTCGACGCTGCCGCCAACGAGGTCCGCGACATTGTCCAGCCCGAGCTCACGGGCGATCCGGATCAGCATCGAGAGGCTGTCGATGGCGATGATCCCTCGCTCGACTTTGGACAGCCAGTCCTCGGAGCGACCGACGAGCCCCGCCACGGTTGCCTGAGTCTTGCCGGCCTTGACTCTGTAGTGTCTGATTCGCTCCCCGCTGGTCATCACTGATCGGTGAATCATGGGTTCCCCTCTCCGGGTTGAGCACTCACGCCCAATGTACGGCGACACTCGTCTCTGGGGGCGTGATCGCCTTCCCCTGACAGGGAGCAATCACCGCACAACACCTGCGCCCTCCACTGTTCCCGAGGCGGAAGTGGGGTGCTTCGCGCGCGAGCAGAGGTGAACCGCCCCCCACGCACCGCGCCCCCGGCGCCCTCCGAGGGAGGGCGCCGGGGGCGCGTACGGATGGGGGTCCGGCTCAGACGTCCCTGCGGTCGAGCAGGGCGAAGGCGCCCGCCACCGCGGCGACCGTCAGGACGATCAGGAAGACCAACTGCGGGGTGCCGCTGCTCTCCCCGTCGAGCATGAAGATCTTCGCGAGTGCGTTGGGCGCGGCGTAGTCCGCCATCGTCTCGCCGAAGTCCCGGGTGCTCGGGGAGATCATCAGGAAGGCGGGCATGATCGAGGGCACCAGCACCGCACCGAGCATCGTGGTGATCGCGCCCGCCGAGTGCCGCAGCATCGCACCGACGGCGACGGACAGCACGCCGATCAGCGAGACGTACAGGGACCCCTTGAAGACGGTGCCGAACCAGGGCTCGCTGCTGGCCCCGCCGTGCATGCCGGCGGTCACCACGCCCACGAAGCCGGTCGCGAGCACCGACACCGTGAACGCCACCGCGAAGAAGATGATGAACTTCGCGGCGAGCACCCGCCAGCGCGCGGGCGAGGCGGTGAGCGTGGTGCGGATCATGCCCGTGCCGTACTCGGAGGAGATCACCAGGACGCCCAGGGTGATCAGGCAGATCTGCCCCAGCACCAACCCGAAGAACGCGGGGATCGTGTACGGGGTGTCCACGTAGTCGTTGCTGCTGGTCTGCCCCGCGACGAGCAGTCCGAGCCCGATGACCAGGGCGAGGAACGTGCCGAGCGTCCACATCGTGGAGCGCACCGACTTGATCTTGGTCCACTCGGAGGTGAGGGCGTGCCCCAGGTGGGTGCGCGTGATGGGGATCGGCGAGGTGTACGCGCCGCCGGGCTGCTGCCAGGCGGCGGCCGGTGCCGCCGGTGCCTGCTGCGGGGGCGGCGTGGGCGCGGTGCTCATCAGGATCCCTCGGTGATCTGCTGGGTCGGGGCGGAAGTGCTGGGGGCCGCGGGGGCCGCCACCGGCGGGGCCGGAGTCGCGTACGGGTTCGGCACGGCCGGCGCGGGGCCGGGGCCCTGCGGGGGCAGCGCGAACGGCTGGCCGCCCTGCTGGGGCGGCGGGGGCGCGTACCAGCCGGGCTGGCCCTGGCCCGCCACCGGCACCTCGGGCGGCGGCGGCAGCGCACCGGGCGGCAGCTGCTGCTGGAGGCCGGCCTTCAGGTCGACGGTGGAGCGGTAGTCCACCACGCCCTGAGTCATCCGCATGTACGCCTCCTCCAGCGACGCCTGGTGCGGCGACAGCTCCCAGAGGCGGACGTCGTGGCCGTGCGCGAGGTCGCTGATCCGGGGCAGCGGCAGCCCCATGACCCGCAGGGCGCCGTCCGGCTCGGACAGCACCTGGCCGCCCGCCTCGGTCAGCGCCGCCGTCAGCTTCTCGCGCTGCTCGGACTCGCTGTCCGGGGTGCGCACGCGGGCGAAGTCGGCGGAGTTGTGCGAGATGAAGTCGCCCACGCTCATGTCGGCGAGCAGCTGACCGCGGCCGATGACGATGAGGTGGTCGGCGGTGAGCGCCATCTCGCTCATCAGGTGGGAGGAGACGAAGACGGTGCGGCCCTCGGCGGCCAGCGACTTCATCAGGTTGCGCACCCAGAGGATGCCCTCCGGGTCGAGACCGTTGACCGGCTCGTCGAAGAGGAGGACCTGGGGGTCGCCCAGGAGCGCCGCGGCGATGCCGAGGCGCTGGCCCATGCCGAGCGAGAAGCCCTTGGAGCGCTTGCGGGCCACCTCCTGGAGGCCCACCACTCCGAGGACCTCGTCCACCCGGCGGGCCGGGATGCCCGAGAGCTGCGCCAGGCACAGCAGGTGGTTGCGGGCGTGCCGGCCGCCGTGCACCGCCTTGGCGTCGAGCAGGGCACCGACCTGGCGGGGGGCGTTGGGAAGCTTGCGGTAGGGGTACCCGCCGATCGTCACCTGTCCCGAGGTGGGCTCGTCCAGCCCGAGGATCATGCGCATCGTCGTCGACTTGCCGGAGCCGTTGGGCCCCAGGAAGCCGGTGACGGAGCCGGGCCGCACCTGGAAGGAAAGGTTGTACACGGCCGTCTTGGCGCCGTAGCGCTTCGTCAGGCCGACTGCCTCGATCATGCTCCGCACACCCATCCGCAGGTTCAGGACGTCGGGGCACGCGCCCCCGTAAGGATTAAGAGGATATCCGGGCCTTGACGGTTCCGGCCAAAAGCGGATCGGCCCCCGAACGGCGGGATCCCGTCCCCCCGCCGTCCGCGCGGACCCGCCGTCCTGCCCGCTGCGAAGGGCTCAGGCGTCCCGGCGCTTCAGCAGCACGTAGCCGCCGATCAGGGCGACGACCACCCAGACGACCATGATCCCCAGACCGCCCCAGGGGCCGTACGGGGTGTCGTCGTTCGGCGGGGTGACGACCTGCATCACCTTGGCGCCCGCCTGGTCGGGGAGGAACCGTCCGACCTCCTTCGTCGCCGACACGTTGGCGAGGATGGCGGAGACCAGGAAGAAGAACGGCATCAGGATGCCCAGCGACAGCATCGGACTGCGCAGCATCGTCGCGACGCCCATCGAGAACAGGGCGATCAGGGCCATGTAGAGGCCGCCGCCGATCACCGCCCGCAGCACCCCGGGGTCGGAGATCGCCGCGCGGTGCTCGCCGAGCGCCGCCTGCCCCAGGAAGAACGTCGTGAAGCTGGTGACCAACCCGACCACCAGGGCCAGCGCCGTCGCCACCGCCAGCTTCCCGGCCAGGAACAGACCCCGCTGCGGCACTGCGGCCAGCGAGGTGCGGATCATTCCGGTGCTGTACTCGTTCGAGACCACCAGCACCCCGAACACGATCATCGCGAGCTGTCCGAGGCTCATCCCGGCGAAGCTCACGATCGTCGGGTCGAAGGCGAACTGGTCCTCCCGGCTCAGATTGCCGAACTCGTTCTTCGCCAGCACGCTGATCAGCACGCCGAGCGCGACCGTCACCACGAACGCCAACGACAGCGTCCACACCGTGGACGCCACCGACCGGATCTTGGTCCACTCCGACCGGATCACCTGGGCCGCCGCCATCTCAGGCCCCCTTCCCGTCGCGCCGCTGCCAGTCCTCGCCCCACCCGGGCCCGGGTGGTGGCGCCGCGCCGCCGTCGGGCACGCCGGGATCGTGGGCGTGGTACTCCACCGAACCGGCGGTCAACCGCATGAACGCCTCCTCCAACGAAGCCTGCTGGGGACTCAGCTCGTGCAGCACCACCCGGTGCTCCGCCGCCAGCTCGCCCAGCTTCTCGGACCCTTGCCCGTCGACCTCCAGGGCGCCGCCCGCCGCCTCGACGACGGTGATCCCGTTCTGGTGCAGCACGTCGAGCAACCGCTCGCGGTGCGGAGTGCGCAGTCGTACGTACGAGCGGGAGTTCTCCCGGATGAAGTCCGCCATCGACGTGTCCGCGAGTAGCCGCCCCTGACCGATCACCACCAGGTGGTCGGCGGTGAGCGCCATCTCGCTCATCAGGTGGGAGGAGACGAAGACGGTGCGGCCCTCGGCGGCCAGCGACTTCATCAGGTGCCGGATCCAGTGGATGCCCTCCGGGTCGAGACCGTTCACCGGCTCGTCGAACATCAGCACGCGCGGGTCGCCGAGCAGGGCCCCCGCGATGCCGAGCCGCTGCCCCATGCCCAGCGAGAACCCCTTCGCCTTCTTCTTCGCCACCGCCGTCAGC
The DNA here is from genome assembly GCF_042724695.1 of Streptomyces sp. NPDC127068. NCBI lineage: Bacteria > Bacillati > Actinomycetota > Actinomycetes > Kitasatosporales > Streptomycetaceae > Streptomyces > Streptomyces sp. NPDC127068. The sequence goes on from NZ_JBHXEN010000037.1 coordinate 24,538, forward strand.
CCGACCGTGTCGAGCACCTCACCCACCCGGGCCCGCGGGATGCCGTTGGACTGCGCCAGGCACAGCAGGTGGTTGTACGCACTGCGCCCGCCGTGCATCGCCTTGGCGTCCAGCAGCGCGCCGATCGCCGTGAGCGGGTCCCGCAGCCGGTCGTAGTGCTGCCCGTCGATGCGGACCTCGCCCGCGGTCGGATGGTCGAGTCCCAGCATCATCCGCATCGTGGTCGACTTCCCGGCCCCGTTGGGACCGAGGAACCCGGTGACGATCCCGGGTCGCACGGTGAACGTCAACCCGTCCACCGCCAGCTTGTCACCGAACCGTTTAGTCAGCCCCTCAAGCTCGATCATCCCCCCACGCTAAGCGGTGCGGATCGCTCCTGCCTGTTGTACGGACCTACAGAACCCGGACCGGTGATCAGGTGCCGCTCCGTCAGCCCGCCGGCCCCCGCACGCGCATGTGCCCGGCGCGGCCGTCGGGGCCGTACCGGGCACATGAAGCCGGTCCGCGTGAGGGAACGCGGAGCAGCGACTACCGGGTCTGCTGCGCCGGGACGCCCCGCGACACGGGCTCGTCCTCGACCGGGGAGCTGGCCGCGGCCACCGCCGCGCCGGTGAGCGTCGCCAGCATCTCGCGCACATTGGTGAGCTGCGCGTTGATGGAGTCGCGGCGGTTGGTGAGGGCCGCCAGCTCACGCTCGGATTCGCTGCGGATGCGGTCCGCCTTGGCGTTGGCGTCGGCCACGATGTCCTCGGCCTGGCGCTGCGCCGTCTCCACGGTCTGGCGGGCGCGGCGCTCCGCGTCGGTGCGCAGCTTCTCGGCCTCCAGACGCAGCTGCTCGGCGCGGTGCTCGATCTCGGCCAGACGCTTCTCGGCCTTCGCCTGACGCGACGCCAGGTCCCGCTCCGACTGCTCGCGGCGCTTGGCCAGGTTGGTCTCGAAGTCGGCGGCGGCCTGAGCGGCCTTCGCACGGGTCTCCTCGAAGAGGGCGTCCGCCTCCTCGCGCTTCGACTGGGCGTCCTTCTGGGCCTCGGCCCGCAGCGAGGACGCCTCGCCCTTCGCCTTCTCGACGATCCGCAGGCCCTCGTCCTCGGCCTTCGCCTTGCGGTCCGCCGCGAACGTCTCGGCGTCGTTGCGCACCTGCTGGGCCGCCGACTCGGCCAGCTCCCGGTGCTGCTCGGCGGCGCGCCGGGCCTCTTCGCGCAGGTCCTTCGCCTCCTCCTCGGCGAGGCGGAGGATCTTCTCGACGCGCGCGCCGAGGCCGGCGTACGACGGCTCGGCGTCGCTGACCTGTGCCTGGGCGTTCTGCGTTTCGAGGTGGAGTTCCTCGATCCGCTTCTCCAGCGCGGTGATCCGGGTCAGGGCACTGTCGCGATCGGAGACGAGCTTGGAAATGCGTTCGTCCACCTGAGCGCGGTCGTACCCACGCCGCACAAGCTCGAAGCCGTAGGGGGAAGTGTCGCTCATGGGGTTCCTGTCGAATGAGACCGGTGAGGTGATAGGGGGAATCCTAGGGGGCGGAACGGCGTGTCATCGAGCGGATACAGTTTTGATACGGAGAATGACACCCCTTTTGGGTGGCGGAGCCCACCGGCAGGGAGCCGAGACACCGTCAACCCCAGCCAACAAGCACGGACATCGGTGGGGCAAGGGCCCGGAGGCCACGAGACGCCATCGATTTCGGCCGAATCGCGCAGTCGTGCGTTGCTCCCGCAGTGGACTGGCCGTCAGTGTGGTGGCCGTTTCCGGCTCGTCCGTCGGGTTGCGGTCCGTCGTGGTTGCTCGCGCAGTTCCCCGCGCCCCTATGGGGCGCTCCAGTGCGAGGGCGCCGCCCTGCCCCGGAACCGCCCAAGGGGCGCGGGCAACTGCAGCGCGCCCCTTGGGCGACACCGGCTGCCCGCGCGCCCGGCTAGCTTCCCGACGGCTTGCCGCCCGGCCGGGCGGCGCCGACCGCGGCGCCGGCCTTGACTCCCGCGGCGCCGGCCGGTTTGTTTCCGCTCGGCGGCGCCTCGAAGGACTCCAGCGCCTCCAGCACGTCCTGGACCCGGGAGATCTCCGCGTTGATGTCCTGCCTGCGGCGCACCAACACGTCGAGTTCCCGCTGTCCTTCGTCGACCGTCTGTTTGGCCTGCTGCTCGGCTTCGGAGCGGAGGCGCTCGGCCTCCCGGGTCAACTCGGCCTTCTTCGCCTCGGCCTCCTTCAGCAGGCCCTCGGCCTTCTTCACCGCGGCGATCCTGACCCGACCCGCCTCCGAGTTCGCGTCCGCCATCAGGTCCTTGGCCTTGGCCTGCGCCTCGGCCAACTGCTCCTCGGCGGCCTTCACCAGTGCGTCGCACCGTTCGCCCGCGGACCGCATGGCCTCCGACGACTCCCGGCGCGCCCGCTCGTGCAGCTCCTCGATCTCGCCGGTGATGCGTTCGCGCAGCTCCTCCGCCCGCTCCCTTATGGCGGTGGCGTCCCGGCGCGCGCCGACCAGCAGTTCGTCCGCGTCCGTGCGGGCCCGCTCCACCAGCGAGTTGCCCTCGACGGTGGCCTCCGCGACGAGTCGTTCGGCCTCCGCACGGGCCGCCCCGACCATCGTGTCGGCCTGTTCCTCGGCGTCCGCCGTGGTCGTGCGGGCCTTCTCCTGCGAGTCGTTGGTGAGCTTGTCCGCCTCCGACACGGCCTCCGTGATGAGCGCGTCGACCTGCTCGGCCGCTTCCGAACGCCGCTTGTTGGCGTCCTTGCGGGCCTGGTCCATGGTCCGCTCGGCCGCGTTGCGCGCCTCGCCGAGCACCTGCTCGACCTCGGTACGGGCCTGGGTGCGGATCCGCTCGGACTCCGTGCGCACGCGCTCCGCGTGCTGCTGCGCCGACGCGACCGTCTCCGACGCCTGGGCCCGCAGCCGCTCCGCCTCGCCGGTGGCCTCCGAGACCAACTGCTCGGCCCGCGCCATCGACTCGCTGCGGGTGCGTTCGGCCGTCGCCGTCGTCTCCGTGCGCAGGCGCTCCGCCTCCCGGTTCGCCTCCCCGACGAGCTGGTCGGCCTGGCCCGCGGCCTCGGAGCGGATGCGGTTCGCGTCCTCCCGGGCCTCGGCCCGGGTCCGTGAGGCGTTCTGCTCGGCCGCGCCGATGGTGTCGGCGGCCTCGGTCCTGGCCCGCTGCGCGTGCTCGGAGGCGTCCGAGCGCACCCGCTCCGCCTCGGCGATCGCCTCGCTGACCGTGCGCTCCGCGAGCGCCTTCGCCGCCTCGGTCTCCTCCTGGGCCTCCCGGCGCACCCGCGACGCGTCCTCGCCGGCCCGTTCCCGCTCCGCGTACGCATCGGCGCGGACCCGGTCGGCTTCCTCCTGGGCCTCCGTCCGGGTGCGCTCCGCCGCGTGTTCGGCGGCGCTGCGCAGTCCGGTGACCTCCTCCTGCGCCTGTTCCTGGAGCCCGGCCACCGCGTCCCGTACGGACTGGGCCGTCTGTTCGGCGCTGCTGACCAGCTCCGTGGCGCGGCGGTCCGCCTCCTCGCCCAGCCGGGTCGCCTCGGTCTGCGCCTCCTCGACCCGTCCGCGCGCCGAGGCGAGCAGTTCCTCGCTCCGGGTGCGGGCCCGCTCCCGCTCCTGGTCGGCCTCGGTGCGGGCCGCCCCGAGCAGTTCCTCGGCCTCCCGGCGCCGCCGGGCCGCCTCCTCCTGCGCGGCGGTCAGCGCCTCGGCGGCCTCGGTGGCCGTCCGGTCGGCCGCCGCGGCGGCCTCCGCACGTACCCGGTCGGCCTTCTCCCGGGCGTCGACCGACAGCCGTTCCGCCTCCGCGGTGGCCTCCGCGCGCACCCGCACGGCGACGCTCTCGCCCTCGGCGCGGGCCGTGGCGGCGTCCGCCGCGGCCTCGGTGCGCAGCCGGTCCGCCTCCTCCTCGGCCTGGGCCTGGAGGGTGCGGGCGCGTTCCGCGGCCTCGGTGCGCAGCCGCTCCGACTCCTCGGTGGTCTCCCGGCGGACCCGGGACGCCTCGTCCCGCGCGTCCTTCAGCGCCTGCTCGGCGGAGGTCAGCCGGTCCTCGGCCTCGCTGCGCAGTCGGGCCAGCTCCTCGTCGGCCTCCGCACGCTTGGCGGATACCGCCCGCTCGGTCTCCTCGCGCAGTTCCCGCGCCACCCGCTCGGCGGCCGAGGTGGTCTGCTCGGCCTGCTCCTCGGCCTCCGCGCGCTGCCGCTCGGCCTCGCCGCGGGTGCGCTCCAGGGTCTCCTCGGCCTGTTTGCGCAGGGTCGTGGCGCGTTCGATCGCCTCGGTGCGGACCCGCTCGGCCTCGGTCTGCGCGGCCTTGCGCAGCTCGTCCGCGTCGGCCCGCGACTTCGCGAGGAGCTCCTCGGCGGTCTTGGCCGCTTCCTCGATCTGCTGCACGGCCTCGCGCCGGGCCTCGCCCCGGATGCGCTCGCCCTCCGCGACGGCGTCGGCCCGCAGCTGCTCGGCCTCGCCGCGTAGCCTGCGGGCCTCCTCCTGGAGCTCGACCGTCTTGGCGCGGTACTCCTTGGTGTCGTCCTGGGCCGCGCCCTTGAGCTGCTCGGCGATGTCGTTCGCCTCGCCGCGCAGCCGCTCCGCCTCCGCCTCGGCCTCGCCGCGCAGGCGTTCGGCCTCCTCGGTGGCGGCCTTGGTGGTGGCCCGGGCGTCCTCGGTGGCCTTGGTCAGCACTTCCTCGGCGGTGCGGGCGGCCTTGCCGAGCTGGGAGGCGGTCTCCTCGGCGGTGACCGTACGGGCCTTCTCGGCGGCCTCGGCGACGATCTTCTCCGCCTCGGCCCGGGCGTCCTCGACCAGCTGCTCGGCCTCGGCCTTGGTGTTCTCGGCCTCCTTGGTGGCCTCGCCCACCAGTCGGGCGACCTGCTCCTTGGCGGTCCGGGTGCGCTGCTCGTTGGCGGACTCGGCGCTCGCGAGCCGTTTCGCCGCGGCGTCCTTGGCCTCGGTGAGGACCTTCTCGGACTCGGCGCGCGCGGTGCGCAGCGCGGTCTCCGCCTCGGCCATCCGCTCCTCGGCGGCGCGTGCCTGTTCGGCGGACTGACGGCGTGCCTGGTCGGACTCGGCGGCGGTGGTGCTGCGCAGTTGTTCGGCGCGGTCGGTGGCCTCCTGCGCCTGTGCGGAGGCCGTGTTCAGCATGCGCTCGGCGTCGGCGCGGGCCCGTCGCATCAGGGCTTCGGCGTCGGTGCGGGCGGACTCCGCCTCGGCGACGACCCGCTGCCGGGCCTCGTCGGCGACGCGCTGGGCCTCGCTGCGGGCGGCGGCCAGCCCCTGTTCGGCCTCGGCGCGGGACTCGTCGAGCAGTCGGCGGGCCTGCTGCTCGGTCCGGGCGCGCAGTTGCTCCGCCCAGGCGACGTTCTCGTTGACGTGGGACTCGACGGTGGCGCGGCGCTCGGAGAGTTCCTGGTCGAGTTGCTGGCGGCGCGAGACGGCCTCGGCGTGCAGCTCGGACTGGAGTCTGGCCTGCTGTTCCGCGTGCTCCTGCCGCAGCCGCTGGGTCTGGGCGCGGACGTCACGCAGCTCGCGCTCGGTGTCGGCGCGCAACTGCTCGGCCTGGACCTGGGCGTTGCGCATCATCTGCTCGGCTTGGTAGCCGAGGTCCCCGCCGTCGTAGGCGGGGCGCGTCGCGAGGGTGCGCCGTGCTTCGTGCAACTTGGCCCGTAGCACTTCGACCTGGTAGCCGCGGTCCTCGGCGTGCTGAACGGCCTTCTCCCGCTCGGTCTTCAGCCGCTCCATCTCGGCCTCGAACCGAGAGAGGTGGTCGACGTCAGCCCGCTCTCGCTCCTGGCGTTCGTAGCCCCGCACTGCGCGGTCCCATCCGTCCCCTGGTCGTAACGCTCTCCAACGAGCACCGTTCATCCGCCCGAACGGGGCCCCCGGGGAAATGGTGTCAGATCACCGGCGGAGCCTGGGCAGCCGCCCCGACGCACGCCCCGACACCCGGACCCCGGCCATGGACCGCCCCAACGATGTGGCGGCCGTTGCCAACCCTACCGGCCCCCGTCTCCCTCTTGGCCTGGCCGACGACGTTTTCCTGCCGGGGTGCGGTGGTTGCCGCCGCGGTCCGCACGGTGCGAAGGCCCCGGTGACCGCGGGGAGGGGAGGGGGAAGCGGGTGGAGCCCGGGGCCGGAACGCGGGGAGCGCCCGGCCCGGGCGTGCCGTCGCGGGGCCGGCCGGGCGGCGCGGGCGTACGGACCGTGCGGTACGTCCCCGGCCCGCCGCCCGGGGTCCATGGGGTCCGGAACCGGTTCAGGGAGCGGGGTGTCCCCCGGGCGGGTCGGACGGGGCGGGGGCCGCGGAGGTCACCAGTTCGGTGAGGATGCCGTGGCAGTCCTTGGGGTGCAGGAAGGTGATCCGGGAGCCCATCGAGCCGCGCCGGGGCTCCTCGTACAGGACCCGTACGCCCTTCTCGCGGATGTCCGCCGCGTCGGCGTCCACGTCGGCGGTGCCGAACGCGACGTGGTGGACGCCCTCCCCGTTCTTGGCCAGCCACTTGCCGACCGGGGAGTCCTCCCGGACCGGTTCGAGCAGTTGCAGGTAGGTGGCGCCGCCGTCGTCCGTACCGTTGATCCTCAGCATCGCCTCACGGACGCCCTGCTCCTCGTTGATCTCGGAGTGGTACACCTCGAAGCCGTACGTGGCACGGTAGAACTCGACCGTCTTGTCGAGGTCGAAGCAGGCGATCCCGATGTGATCGATACGCGTCAGCATCCCCCTAGTCCATCGGTCCGCGCCGGGGTCACGCAAGGTGTGCGCCGTCACACTCGACGGGCGATGACCCCGGGGCGTACCGCTCAGTACATTTGAAGTAAACCCTCGTTCACTTCTCAGCAGCACGCTGAAAGGGGATCACCCGTCATGTCGGGAACGACCGGTACCACCTCAGTGATCGTCGCGGGAGCACGCACGCCCATGGGCCGTCTGCTGGGCTCCCTGAAGTCCTTCTCGGGCGCTGACCTCGGCGGATTCGCCATCAAGGCCGCGCTGGAGCGGGCCGGGATCGACGGCGACCAGGTGCAGTACGTGATCATGGGGCAGGTGCTCCAGGCCGGCGCCGGCCAGATCCCCGCCCGGCAGGCCGCCGTCAAGGCGGGCATTCCGATGGACGTGCCCGCGCTCACCGTCAACAAGGTCTGCCTCTCCGGACTCGACGCGATCGCGCTGGCCGACCAACTGATCCGCGCCGGCGAGTTCGAGGTGGTCGTCGCGGGCGGCCAGGAGTCCATGACCAACGCCCCCCACCTCCTGCCGAAGTCGCGCGAGGGCCACAAGTACGGGGCGATCGAAATGCTCGACGCCATGGCGCACGACGGGTTGACCGACCCGTTCGAGTCCATCGCCATGGGGGAGTCCACCGAGAAGCACAACACCCGCCTCGGCATCGGCCGCGCCGAGCAGGACGCGCTGGCCGCGCAGTCGCACCAGCGGGCCGCCGCGGCCCGGAAGAACGGTCTCTTCGCGGCCGAGATCACGCCGGTCGAGGTGGTCCAGCGGCGCGGCGAACCGGTGCTGGTCGACCAGGACGAGGGCATCCGGGCCGAGACCACCGCCGAGTCGCTGGGCAAGCTGCGCCCCGCCTTCGCCGCGGACGGCACCATCACCGCCGGGTCCGCCTCCCAGATCTCCGACGGGGCCGCCGCCGTCGTCGTCATGAGCAAGGCCAAGGCCCAGGAGTTGGGCCTGGACTGGATCGCCGAGATCGGCGCCCACGGCAATGTCGCGGGCCCCGACAACTCCCTGCACTCCCAGCCGTCCCGCGCCGTGCTGCACGCCCTCGGCAAGGAGGGCATCGGCGTCGACGACCTCGACCTCATCGAGATCAACGAGGCGTTCGCCGCGGTCGCCCACCAGTCAATGCAGGACCTCGGGGTGTCCGCGGAAAAGGTGAACGTCAACGGGGGCGCCATCGCCCTCGGCCATCCGATCGGGATGTCCGGCGCCCGGCTCGTCCTGCACCTCGCGCTGGAGCTGAAGCGGCGTGGCGGCGGCATCGGCGCGGCGGCGCTGTGCGGGGGCGGCGGCCAGGGGGACGCGTTGATCGTCCGGGTGCCGAAGGGCTGACCGTACCGTCACGGGCAGCACAGCCGAAGCGACCGCGGGCAGCGTCGTCCGCGGTCCCAGGAAGGGAACCGTGCGCGTGAACAGTGACGTCACCTCGCTGGTGGCCGCCGCCCGCAGCGGGCGGCCGAGGGCCGTCGCCCGGCTGATCACCCTGGTGGAGGGGGCGTCGCCGCAACTGCGCGAGGTGATGGCCGCCCTGGCGCCCCTCACCGGCAACGCCTACGTGGTGGGCCTGACCGGGCCGCCGGGCGTCGGCAAGTCGACCACCACCTCGGCGCTCGTCACCGCCTACCGGCGCCAGGGCAAGCGGGTCGGGGTGCTCGCCGTCGACCCCTCGTCCCCGTTCTCCGGGGGCGCGCTGCTCGGGGACCGGGTGCGGATGTCCGACCACGCCTCCGACCCGGGGGTCTACATCCGGTCGATGGCCACCCGCGGCCACCTCGGCGGGCTGGCCTGGGCGGCGCCGCAGGCCATCCGGGTACTGGACGCCGCCGGCTGTGACGTGATCCTGGTGGAGACGGTCGGGGTGGGCCAGTCCGAGGTGGAGATCGCCGCCCAGGCCGACACCTGTGCGGTGCTGCTCGCCCCCGGGATGGGGGACGGCATCCAGGCCGCGAAGGCGGGAATCCTGGAGATCGGCGACCTGTACGTGGTGAACAAGGCCGACCGGGACGGCGCCGACGCCACCGCCCGGGAGCTAAACCACATGCTGGGCCTCGGCGAGGCCCGCGGCCCGGGGGACTGGCGTCCGCCGATCGTCCGGACCGTCGCGGCCCGGGCGGAGGGCATCGACGAGGTCGTCGAAGCCCTGGAGAAACACCGCGCCTGGATGGAGGAACGGGGGGTTCTCCTCCATCGCAGGCGGGCGCGTGCGGCCCGTGAGGTCGAGACGATCGCCGTCACCGCCCTGCGGGAACGACTGGCCGACCTGCACGGGGACCAGCGACTCCGGGGGCTCGCCGAGGACGTCGCCGCGGGTCGTACCGACCCCTACACGGCGGCCGACGTGTTGACCCGGGCGCTGACCGAGGGCTGACGTCCGGGGCCCGGTGGGTCCGGGCCCGGTGGGGTCAGCGGCCTCGGCCTCAGTCGTCGGAGTCGGCAGAATCGTCGGAGTCGGCCGTGTCCTTGGCGGGCACGGTCTTGGCCGTGTCGAGCGAGACCGTCCAGTCGCGCTCGGTGCCGTTGCTCAGCACCTCGACGTCCCAGGCGCCCTTCTTGCCGTCCTCGTCGAGGTCCAGCGAGACCACGGTGCCCTTCGCGGCGGCCACCTCCGCCGCCTGCTGGGCGCTCACCGCGGCGCCCTTCGCCACGGCCAGCTCGTTCGCGGTGTCGTTCCGGTCGTCCTTGTCGTCGGCGTCGTCCTTGTCGAGGGACACACCGAGGACCTTGCCGGTGCCGGGGTCGACGACGACGGTGTACACGTCCCGCTTGCCGTCGATCACCTCGATGTCCCAGGCGACCTTGCCGTCGTCCTCGTCCAGGTCGACGGAGACGGCGGTGCCGGAGCGCTCGCCCAGAGCGGCGGCGATCGCGTCGGCCGCGGTGACCTTCACGCCGGCGGGCAGCCGGCCGGTGTCCTCGCGGTCGTCGTCCCGTCCGTCCCGGTCGTCCGCACGGTCGTCCTCGCGGTCGTCCTTGTCATCACGGTCGTTGCCGTCGTCGTCGCCGGCGTCGTCCGCCAGCTGGACGCTGGACTTCTGCACCGTCCGGTCGTCGTCACCGCCGTCGCCACCCACCACCGCGACGGCCGTGGCCGTGCCCGTGCCCACCAGCAGTGCGCCGGTGATGGCGGCGATCAGGACCTTGCGCTTCATGAACCCTCCCGAGTCCGCAGTTCGGTGCTTGTTTCGGTGTCTGCGGTAACCAATCTGCGGAAGACATGCTGAAGCGACGCTGAAACCGGCTGAAGGGATCTTCAGGTTCCGTTTGGGAGGCTGTGCACATGCGCCTTTTGATCGTGGAGGACGAGAAGCGGCTCGCACTGTCGCTGGCCCGGGGACTGACCGCCGAGGGGTTCGCCGTGGACGTCGTCCACGACGGGCTCGAAGGGCTGCACCGGGCCAGTGAGGGCGCCTACGACCTGGTCGTCCTCGACATCATGCTGCCCGGCATGAACGGATACCGGATCTGCGCCGCCCTGCGCGCCGCGGGCCACGACGTACCGATCCTGATGCTCACGGCGAAGGACGGCGAGTACGACGAGGCCGAGGGGCTCGACACCGGGGCCGACGACTACCTGACGAAACCGTTCTCCTATGTGGTGCTGGTCGCCCGGGTCAAGGCACTGTTGCGGCGCCGCGGACGCGTCGGCGGCTCGCCCGTGCACGTCCTCGGCGACCTCGTGGTGGACACCGCCGCCCATCAGGTGCGGCGCGGCCCGGACGAAGTGCCCCTCACCGCGAAGGAGTTCGCCGTACTGGAGCAACTCCTCCTGCGCTCCGGGGAGGTGGTCTCCAAGAGCGAGATCCTGGAACACGTCTGGGACTTCGCGTACGACGGCGACCCCAACATCGTCGAGGTGTACGTGAGCGCGCTCCGCCGCAAGCTGGGGGCCTCCCTCATCCGGACCGTGCGCGGCGCCGGCTACCGCCTGGAGACCGGGCGATGAGACGGCTGTTCGGCTCGGTCCGCGCCCGGGCCACCCTGGGGGCGACGCTCGTGGTGGCCGTCGCGCTGGTCGCCGCCGGCACCGGGCTGCTGCTGGCCCTGCGCGCCAGCCTCACCGACCAGGCGGGCAGCCAGGCCGAATCCACCGCCAACCGGGTCGCCTCCCAACTGGTGTCCGGCGTGGGCTACCGCGAACTGGACCTGCCCGACGGCGAGGACGGCCGTCCCGTGCAGGTCCTCGACGCACAGGACCGGGTGGTCGCCGTCAGCGAGGGGCTGGAGCGCATCAGCGGCACGGCCTCGGACGAGGTGCGCCCGTACTCCGGTGCGCCGGCGTCCGATGGCGCCCAGGACCGCGACGGCGAGGACCCCGAGGAGTCGAACGACCGGGACGACCGGGCCGACGACGAGGCCGCCGACCCCGAGGACCGGGAGCGGGGGGAGATCTCCGACGAACCGGTGCACAGCGACGGTTCGGCCACCGTGGACGGGGAGTCCGCCGCGTACCTGTTCGCCCGGATCGACCTGGAGGCCCCCGACAAGGGCGAGCTGCGGGTGTACGCGGGCGCCCCGCTCTCCGCGGAGCGCAGCGCCGTCGACACGGCGACGACCGCGATGTTCATCGGGTTCCCGCTGCTGCTCGGCGTGGTGGGCGGGGTGACCTGGCTGGTGACCCGGCGGGCGCTGCGACCCGTCGCGGACATCCGGCAGGAGATGGCGGCGATCACCGCCTCCGAGGACCTGCGGCGCCGCGTTCCGGTGCCGGGCACCCATGACGAGATCGCCCGGCTCGCGCGCACCACCAATGTCACGCTGGCCGCCCTGGAGTCGTCCGTGGAGCGACAGCGCCGGTTCGTCGCCGATGCCTCCCACGAGCTGCGCAGCCCGATCGCCTCGCTGCGCACCCAGCTGGAAGTGGGCGCCGCGCACCCCGAGTTGCTGGATCTGGAGGGTGCGGTGGCGGACACGGTGCGTCTCCAACAGCTGGCCGCGGACCTGTTGTTGCTCGCCCGACTGGACGCGGGGGAGCGGCCGGGGGACGCGCGGCTGGACCTCGCGGCGCTGACCCGGGAGGAACTGTCCCAGCGGGTGGCCGACCGGGTGCCCGTCGAACAGGAGCTGGTCGAGGACGTCGAAGTAGCGGGTTCCCGCGGGCAGTTGACCCGAGTGCTGGGCAATCTGGTGGACAACGCCCAGCGGCACGCGGCCACGGGCGTACGGGTGACGGTGGGGGTGCGCGACGGGTCCGCGGTGCTCGCCGTCGGCGACGACGGGGACGGGGTGCCCGAGGCGGAGCGGGAGCGGATCTTCGAACGGTTCGTGCGGTTGGACGACGCCCGCAGCCGGGACGACGGCGGGGCGGGGCTCGGGCTGGCGATCGCCCGGGACGTGGCCCTGCGGCACGGGGGCACCCTCACGGTGCGGACCTCGCCGGCGGGCGGTGCCCTGTTCGAGCTGGTGCTCCCACTCGCCGGGGTCTGACGGTCGCCGCCGGGTCCGGCGGTCACGGGGGGTCGGCGGTCACGGGGGTGGTGACGGACGCGGCGGTGCGACGGGGGCGGGCACCCCGGATCGGGGCGCCCGGTGTCGTGGGCCCGCGGTGCCGTGGGGCGGGGGGTGGGTGCCCTCGGTCAGCGCGGGGAGCCGCCGGCACCCCCGGGCGGTGGCCCGGGGGCGGGGACCGGGCTTGGCCCTCGCCCGGTCGGTGGGGTCAGAGCCTGCCGCGCTGGACGCGCAGGTGCTCCGCGATCGGGGTGAGCGACTTGTGGAGCGTTTCGAGGTCTTCCGGACCGATCAGGTCGATGAAGTGCCGTCGTACGGAGGCGACGTGGTGCGGTGCCACCTTGCGCATGGTCTCCAAGCCGTGCTCGGTGAGCACGGCGAACAGCCCCCGGCGATCGGACTCGCAGTGCTCGCGGCGCACCAGTTCCGCGTTCTCCATCCGCGTGATCTGGTGGGACAGTCTGCTCTTGGACTGGAGCGTGGACGCGGCGAGGTCGCTCATGCGCATCCGGTGCTCGTCGGTCTCCGAGAGGTTGACGAGGATCTCGTAGTCGTTGATCGTCAGGCCGAACGGCTGGAGGTCCTTCTCCAGTTGGTGCTGTAGCAGGCGGTTGACCTCCAGGTGGGTGCGCCAGGCGCTCTGCTCGGCGTCGGTCAGCCAGGGGGTAGCCGTCTCGGTCTCCATGAATCCTATTCTACCCTAAGAGGTTGAATTGTTAACGAACTTTGGGGGTGTGACGCTGCGCACGCGTTCGATGTCACACTCCGCAGACTACCGCTCACAGCCCGAAGCGACGTTGCAGGTCCCCGAGCTGTCCGGGAAGGCGCGGTACGCCCTGCCCGGGTGCGCCGTGGTTTCCGGGCACGCCCGCCTGGTGCGGCACCACCCCCGTGTCCTGCTCCGCCATCAATCGCTCGCTGGACTGGAGGAGTACCGTACCCGCACCCACGAACTCGAACTGGTGCTCCTCCCCGGACGTCCCGCCGAGACCCGTCAGCGCACGTAGACCGCCGATCACCCCGGTCATGTAGGCGTGGTCGTAGTGGTGGCACGGCGAGGGGCAGTCCGCCCACCCCACCAGCGCCTGCGGATCGACGCGCAGCGGGGGTTCCATGAAGACCACCGGCCCGTTCGACGCGGCGACGAACTTCCCGGTGCCGATCAGCGTCAGGAACCCTGGAACGATCGATTGCTTGAGCGCGAGACTTGGCTGAAAAGCGAGCAGATTGCCCGAGCGTATCGTCAGGTTGCCGTCATCCAGGTCAAAAGAGTTGACGTCGAACGCCCGGTCGGCGAGCAGCAGCTTGCCCGTGCCCGAGGCCACCACCCAGTCACTGGCGTGCAGGGGAGAGTGGAACGAGGTGCGCACCAGCCGGTCGAGACGGCCGTGGCCGATCCCGTTGAACTCGATCGACCCGTAGTAGGCGATCATCTTCCCCTTCTGGAGGAACCACTCGCTGTGCGCGAGCTCCACGCAGAAGGTGTAACTGTCGACGTTGTCGTCCGACGGCAGGGTCGTGGGGTCGTGCACCACCGGTCCCGGCGCCCCGTACTTGCTCGGTGTGCTCACAGTTTCTCCTCCGACGCCTGGACGTACACCACGCCCTGGCCGCTCAGTTCGAGCTGGAACGCCTCGCCCGAACCCCGGCCCACCATGTCCCGCCAGCCCAGGGCCGTCGACAGCTTGTTGCGGAGCTCGCCGCGGTGCGCCACGTACGCCTGCGGGTCGACGTGCACCGGGCGCTGCGGGGTGACCGGCAGCTCGATCACTCCGCCGTGCGCCATCACGGCCACCGAACCGTGGCCCTGGAGCGTGGTGGTGAACAGGCCCTGACCCGTCACCTGGCCGCGCACCATGCCCATGACCCCGCCCTGCGCGCCGAGGAACATCGTGCCCTGCTGGAGCGTCCCGTCGAAGGCCAGCAACCGGTCCGCCTCCACGTACAGGGTGTCCCCGGTCAGGGGGATCACCTGGACGTGGTGGCCGCCGTGCCCGAACAGGACCGTCCCGTTGCCCTCGACGGTCATCAGCGGGGTCGCCTCCCCCGCGACGCGGCGCCCGATCATCGAGGTCAGCCCGCCCTGACCGCCCTGGACGTTGGGCGTGAACGTCACGTCGCCCCGGTAGGCGAGCATCGCCCCGCGCTGGCTGAACAGCCGCTGCCCGGACACCACGGTCGCCTCGATCATCTTCGAGTTGATCTCACGGAACGGCATCAGACGTCCCCTCCGACCGTGTTGCGCTCGCTGGGCTGCACGTACACCAGTCCGTCGCCCTCGAAGCGGATCTGGAACGCCTCGCCGCCGCCCTCCCCGATGAGCGTGCGGAAGGTCACCCCCGCCTGGAAGGTCTGCCGCAGGTCGCCCTGGTGGGCCACGTACGCGCCCGGGTCCACCGACAGCGGGTACTGCGGGGTCACCCGCAGCACGACGGCCGGACCGTCCGAGGTCAGTGCGGCCTGCCCGGTGCCCTCCACGGTCGTGGTGAACAGACCGCCGCCCTGGGTCGCGCCGCGCAGCCCGGTGAAGGTGGTCCCGGTGCGCAGCCCGGCGTCGGTGGCGAGCAGGTTGCTCGCCTCCACGTACAGCTTGTCGCCGTGCAGCCGCACCAGGTTGATCTCGCTCGCCCGGTCGGCGAACCAGCAGGTGCCCTGGCCCTTCACCTCCATCACGGTGAGCTGCTCGCCGGTGAGGCGGCGGGTGACCATCCCGCGCAGCCCCTCACCGCCGCCGCTCATCTTCTTGAAGCTCACCTGGCCGTCGTACGCGACCATCGAGCCGTTCTTCGCCCTGACCGTGTCGCCGGACATGTCGACGGCGAGCACTTTGCTCCCTTGGAGCCGGAACGTTGCCACCCTGCGACGGTAACCGGACCCCGGTGCCGGGGCACAGGGCCCCCGGGCGAGCGGCACCGGCTCGTGACACCGGTGCCGGCATCCGGTGCGCGACTGTGACGCATCCGTCGTTCCCGGCGGGCACCCCGGGCTGGGGCCGCGCCGACCCCGATGCCACAATGGGGACGCTTGTGCACACGTTCACAAAGCGTGCGGAGCCGATCCGTACTCCTCCCGAAGCCCGAAGGTGACCCTCCCCCGTGGACATCAAGACCGCATCCGCACTCCGCCGCCTGCGCCTGGTCTCGGCGCCCGAGGCCCTCTCGTTCCTGCTGCTGCTCGTCTGCTCGGTCCTCAAGCGGACGACGGACTTCAACGCGGTGCCCGCCATGGGCATGATCCACGGTCTGCTGTTCGTCCTGTACGTGGTCTTCTGGCTGGACGCCTGGAACCGCACCAAGTGGTCGCTGGGCACCGCCGCCCTGTACTTCGTGCTGTCGGTCCTGCCCTTCGGCGGGTTCGTCGCGGAGCGGCGCCTCAAGAAGGAGGCCGAGACCGAGGTCATCGCGGCGCGCGCCCGCCGCGAGGGGGTCGTCCAGGCATGATCGTCGCCTTCTCGGTCACCCCGCTCGGCGTCGGCGAGGACGTGGGGGAGTACGTCGCCGACGCCGTCCGGGTCGTCCGCGAGTCCGGGCTCCCGAACCGTACGGACGCGATGTTCACCTCCGTCGAAGGCGAGTGGGACGAGGTCATGGACGTCGTCAAGCGGGCCGTCGCCGCGGTCGAGGCGCGCGCCCCGCGGGTCTCGCTGGTGCTCAAGGCGGACCTCCGCCCCGGGGTCAGTGACGGCCTCACCTCCAAGGTCGAGACCGTCGAACGGCACCTCGCCGACGGCTGAGACCCCCCGCACCGCACGTTCTTCGCGACGGCCGTCCCCGGACCGGGGGCGGCCGTCACGCGTACACACCCACCCTTGCGCTACGACCGTGCCGCGCACCGGGGGCACGCGCACGTCGGCCAGACCGAGGTCAGTGTCGGCGCCGGTTTCGCCGACGCGTACACGCCCTGCGGGTCGCCCCAGGTCCGGCCGCCGTCACGGGACACCCGGAGGGTCAACAGGGGGCGTTCGCCGGGGGGCGGCTGCTGGGGGTCGGGGGGAGCTCCGGGTTCGGGGTCCTGGCGCGTGGGGTCGGTCGTCATGTCGCACCACGCTAGGGACCGTCGGGACCGGTGACCATGGCAGTTCTGCGCGGGGCCGACAGGAGGTGCCACGCAGGGTCACACCGGCAGCTCCATCGTGTCGGCGAGGGAACGCATCTCCTCCGTGAGGGTCCGTCGCCTGGCCACGACGTGGGCGAGGACGTCCCGGGCGTACCGCTGGTTCGGCAGCCACTGCGGGGCTGCGGCGCGGACCCCGGCCAAGGTGTCGACAGCCAGGCCGTACTGCCGCGTCCTGGCGTATGCGTTGGCCACGTCGAGCAGATGACGGTTGCGGTTGTTCGACGTGGGACGGAACCCTCCCGTCGGGACCTTCGACGCCAGCTTGAGGACCACGTCCGGACGATCCAGGACCATGGCGTTCTCGGTCCGCTTCAGGGTGACCGTCACCGGGCCGAAGGCGCGGAGGAAGTCGTCGCCCGGGACGAACTCCCGCCCCAGGGCCACGGCTGCGGAGTGGGCGAAGCGCAGGGCCTCCTCCGCCTCGTCCGGGCGGTTGTCCCGTACGGCCGCGGCCGACAGGCGTAGCAGCAGCCACCCCCATGCGCTGAGTTCGTCGGGCGTCGCGCGGGAGAGCCGGGGTTCCGTTTCGTCGGCCCATTGGGTGGCCAACTCCCGGGCCCGGTCCAATCTGCCCTGTCGCAGCAGTAGCCAGCACATCGTGTTGACCGTGGACGCCCCCTGGAGCCGGTCCGCCGAGCCGGTGAGGGCCATGCCCAAGCACCGTTCGGCGGCCTCGAACTGGCGGGTCTGGGTCAGCAGCCACCCGGTGAGCTGCAACAAGCGCACCCGCAGGGCCCGACCTTCGGGTGCGAGCCGAGCCGCTGCGTCCGCGTCCCGGAGCAGCGCGGGCAGCACGGTGCGCAACTCCGCGAACCGGTCGCCGGAGAACAGGGGGACGACGGCGCGCAGTGCGTCACGCAGACCGTCCAGGGTCGGGGGCTCGTCCACGTCGGCGGCCCCGGTCGCCGAGGCCGTCAGGGCGTTCCTGACGGGAGCCCACTGGTCCGAGACGACGGTGCCTGACCCGTCTTCCACGGCTTCGGCCACCAGGCGCGTGGTGGGCACCCCGAGCGCCGCGGCTAGCTTGCGTACCGTCTCCAGGCGGGCATCTCGCCGCTCCCCCTGTTCGAGCTTCCTGATCAGCGACACCGACACACCGGACTCGCGCGCGAGCCCCTGTTGCGTCAGTCCTCGACGCTTGCGGGCGCTCCGCAGCCGTTCACCCACATCGGCAGGCATGGGCCGAGGGTACGCCCATGCGCGCGGCCGTTGTGCCGAGCTGGTGCGTGGGTAGACCAGACCTGGACGTCCCCTAGCCGTGCGTGAGGGTGAAGTGAAGCGCCGTACGTTTCTGACCGACGTGCCGTCGGCGGACGACTGGGAAGCGAAGCTGGCCGCGTACGGGACCGCGTACATGAGTCAGGAGGCCGCCGACATCCGGCGTCGCGTGACGGGCGAGCTGGTCGTGGTGCAGCAGCAACTGGACACGCCGCAGCTGTGGTCCGTCGCCGCGCGGCTCATGACGCTGTACGCCAAGACGTTCCCCGGCTCCGACGGCTCCAGGGCCGTGAACTGGTACCGCATGGCCGCGGAGGCAGCCGACGAGTCGGGTGACGACCACACCCGGGTGTGGGTACGGGGCCGGGCGGCGATCGCCCTGGGGTACGAAGGGGCGTCCCTCGGCATCGCGGACGTGCTGGCCGATCAGGCGATGGCGATCAGCGACGAGCCCTCGCTCGGATTGCTGAACGCGACCATGGGGAAGGCGCACGCCGCGGCCGTCCGGGGCGATCGTGCGGCCGCGCGACAGCTCCTGCACCAGGGGCGCCGGGTGTTCGACGCGGTGGCCTCCGCCGAACAGACCTCCGACTACGCGGTGCCCTGGTGGCGCATGAACGTCTTCGTCTCGTTGCTCGCGGCTCGCCTCGGGGACGAGGACGCGGCGGTCCGGGCGCAGGACGCCGCGCGACGGGAGCTGCCGGCCGTCCTGCCCCGGTTCGCCACGCACCTCGAACTGCACCGGGGGCTGATGCTCGCGCGCTCCGGGGACCGGGCGGGCGGCGTGGCGTACGCGCGGACGGCCCTCGACGAACTCCCCCGGGAGAAGCACTCGCTGACGCTGCGACTCCTCATGGCCGAGGTGGAGCGCACCTGACTCAGGAGGCCCGGCGGGCGGGGCGAGAGCGTTCCCGAGGGCGGGCGAGCACGTCGTAGGGGTGCGGCAGCGGACGCTCGCTCGCCGCCGTCAGGCGCGCCTCCTGCGCCGGAGTCAGTTCCCAGCCGCTCGCCCCGAGATTGTCCGTCAGCTGCTCCAGGGTGCGTGCCCCCACGATCGGTGCCGTGACCCCGGGGCGTTGCAGCAGCCAGCGCAGCGCCACCTGGGCCGGGGTGCGCTCCGTCTCGTCGGCGACGGCGAGCACCGCGTCCACGACCCGCCACGTCTCCTCGGTGTCCCGGTCCCGCCAGCTCTCCCGGCCCTGCTGCTCCTGGACGGCAGCCTCGCGCGAGCCCGCGGGCGCCGCGGTCATGCCGCGCCGGTACTTGCCCGAGAGCCAGCCGCCCTGGAGGGGGCTCCAGGGGATGACTCCGACGCCCTCCGCCTCGCTCTGCGGCAGCAACTCCCACTCCAGCTCCCGCGCCAGCAGGTTGTAGAGCGGCTGGAGGCAGACGAACGGCTCCCAGCGGTGGAACCGTGCCACGTCGAGCGCCTTCTGCAACTGCGACGGCGTCACACTGCTCGCGCCCAGATAGCGCACCTTGCCGTCCCGTACGAGGGTGTCCAGCGTCGAGAGGGTCTCCTCGATCGGCGTCTCCACGTCCCACATGTGCGTCTGGTAGAGGTCGATGTAGTCCGTGCCGAGGCGACGCAGGCTGCCCTCGACCGCGGTCAGGAGGTGTTTGCGGCTCAGGCCCGCGTCGTTTCCGCCGCCCTCGCCCATCGACCCGAACACCTTGGTGGCGATGACGAGCTCGTCGCGGTTGCCGCGGGCCTTGAGCCAACGGCCCAGGACCTCCTCGGAGGCGCCCTGCCCGTAGATGTCGGCCGTGTCGATGAAGGTGCCGCCCACCTCGGTGAACGCGTCCAGCATGCGGTGCGACGACCCCTCGTCCGCGCTGCTGCCGAACGTCATGGTGCCCAGGCACAGTTCGCTGACGCGCAGCCCCGTCCCACCCAGGAACCGCTGCTCCAACTGCTGTCGCTGCTCCACGGATTCCGCCCCGCTCCCTCGCCGGCTGATGAGGGCCACTCAAGACTCCAAGTCGGAGCGGGGCAAGGCAATTTCACGGGGCAGGGTGGCGTCCCCGCGGGAGTGCACCCCCGTTCGGCGGGAGGTGGGTTCGGGGTCCGTGGTACACCGGAGGGATCGACCACGAGACGAGACAGGGGGTTCACCGATGGGTGTGCCGACGACCGGGAGTCCGTTACCGAGCGACACGAAGGTGCTGACCATCGGGTTGCACCCGAGCGCGATCGACTACAGCCAGCTGCCCGACGGGTTCGACGAGGCACAGCTCACCGCCCGGATCGCCGTCGGGCAAGCGGCGCTGCGGGAGGCCGGGTTCGACGTCGTGAGCTGTCTGATCGGCACGTCGGCGGACGACGCCGAGGCGAGCGTGCGCAAGGCACTCGGTGAGCACGCCGTCGGCCTGGCGATGATCGGTGCCGGCGTGCGGGCGCTCCCCGAGCACACCCTGTTGTTCGAGCGGCTGGTGAACGTCCTCACCGAGGTGGCGCCCGGCATCCGGCTGTGCTTCAACACCGCGCCGGAGAACACCGTCGACGCGTTGGACCGCT
The DNA here is from genome assembly GCF_042724695.1 of Streptomyces sp. NPDC127068. Classification (NCBI taxonomy): domain Bacteria; kingdom Bacillati; phylum Actinomycetota; class Actinomycetes; order Kitasatosporales; family Streptomycetaceae; genus Streptomyces; species Streptomyces sp. NPDC127068. Next base: position 44,524 of record NZ_JBHXEN010000037.1, read on the forward strand.
GGGTCGCCCGGCCACGGACGTGACGGACGCCGTCCGCGGTGCGGCCCCGCAGGAGCGCACCGCGGACGGTCGTCCCGGGCTCGTCAGCCCAGGGTCTTCGCCAACAGTTCGGCCGTCGACGCGATCAGCGGGTCCACGGCCGGGGCCGCCTCGGTGAAGCGGGTGCTCAGCACCACGAGCAGCACCGGCGTGCCGTCCGGGGTCCAGGCCACGCCCGCGTCGTTGTTGGTGCCGTACCTCCCGCCGCCCGTCTTGTCGGCCAGCGTCCAGTCGGCGGGCAGCCCCTTGCGGAAGCGGGTCCCGCTGGTGGTGTTCCGCAGCATCCAGTCGGTCAGGCGCGCGCGGTCCGGACCGGCCAGCGCGTTGCCGAGGACCAGCCGGGCGTAGGTCGCCCCGATGGCCGCCGGGGTGGTGGTGTCGGTGACCCGGTCGGGTTCCGCCGAGTTCAGTTCGGGCTCCCACCGGTCCAGCCGGGTCACCCGGTCGCCGAGCGAACGACAGAACCGGGTGATCGCGGTCGGGCCGCCCAACTCGCGCAGCAGCAGATTGGCCGCGAAGTTGTCGCTGTACCGGATGGTCGCGTCGCACAGTTCGGCGACGGTGATGCCGTGGTCGATGTGGACCTGGTCGTCGGTGACCGGCGAGTGCGGGATCTTCCCGACCTCTTCGGCCGTGTAGAAGAGCCGTTTGCCCAGGACCTCGCCGTCGTGGTCCAAGTCGCGCAGGACAGCGGCCGCGGCGAGGGTCTTGAAGACCGAGCAGATCGGGAACAGGGTGCCGGCCCGGTGGCGGACGGTCCGTCCGGTCGCCATGTTGCGGGCGAAGACCCCGAGCTCGGCGTCGTGCTGCCGTTCCAGTGCGCGCAGTTCCCGTCCGATCCCGGACGCGCGCCCCCGCGACGCCGCCCGGGCGGTTCCCGGGGCGCCGACCACGCTCAGCGCGGCCAGTGCGGCGCCCGCACCGAGCACCGCCCGACGTCGGGTGCCCGGCTCCGTCGAGCCGCTGCGTATGTCCTGGTGTCCCCGTACTTCCTGGTGTCCCCGTGCTGTCATGTGCCTCCCCTTCGGTGTGCCGCCGAGGTGTCTTCCGGCGGAACGTCCCACCCCATCACAGGTGGGCCGCCACCACGGGGTGGCTCGGGTGGCGTGTTGCCCGCGCCCGGGTGCCCCCGTGTCCCCGCCCGCCCCCGGGTCACTCGCCGCCGGACAGCAGGGCCATGCCCAACGGGGTCCGCTCGTACAGCACCCGGTGGCCGTACCGGCGGGCGGTGAGCAGGCCGGCGTCCCGCAGCGCGATCAGATGGGCGGACACCGAGGACGGGGCGAGGCCCAGCCGCTGGGCCAGTGCGGTGGTGCTCGCCGACTCGTCCAGCGCGGCCAGCACCGCGGCCCGGTTCGCCCCCAGCAGCCGGGCCAGCGCCGCGCGCCCCCGCTCCGGGGCCGCCGGGTCGCGACTCCACAGTCCGCCGATGCCCCGCACCGGGTAGACCAGGGTCGGTTGCCAGGGCGGGTCGTGGCCGCCGATCACGTCCGGCCAGGAGAACACGCTCGGCATCAGCACCAACCCCCGGCCGTCCAGGTGCCGTTCGTGTTCGCCGTGGAAGGCCACGGTGAGGGTGGTGTCCGCCCACACCATGCGTCGGTCCAACTCGCCGAGCAGCGCGCCCAGTCCGATGTCCGCGAGTCGCCGGGAGTGGTAGGTGACATCCGCTTCGAGCAGGGCGCGCAGTCGGGGCCAGTCCGGTTCCACCAGGACCTGCCAGGCCCGTTCCAGCAGGTCCGCCACGTCCCGTACCGCGCGGGCGGGGTCGGCAAGGAGTTGCCGGCCGAGGGCGGTGTCCGCCGCGCCCGGGGTGTGGCCCAGCGCCGTCACCATCTCCGCGCGGGCGGCCTCCGGGTCGGCGGCGCGCACGGCGGCGATCTCCTCGGCGAACGAGGCCGCCGGGCCGATCGGCGGCGGGCCCAACCAGTCGGGGCTGTGCCCGCGGTGCGGCATCAGCAGCCAGATCGGCGCGAGGTCGAGCGGCTGGCCCGTCGCCTCGATCCGCCGCAGCCAGCGCGGATGGTAGCCGTGCCGGTCCGGGCGCCGCAGGGTGCGGACCGCCTCCTGCGTCTCCCAGAGCGGGGAGATGGCGAACCGGGACGCCAACAGGTCGTCCGGGGTGAAGTGCAGACGCATCGGCACGGGGCCTCCCGGACGGCGACGGATTCGGCTGGGGGCGAATCAGTATGCCCGGCCCCCAGGGGGGCCGAGGGTGGCTTCCCATGACGGAGAAACCGCAGGGACATGAGGGAGGGGCCGCGGGGACGGTGGGACCCCTCGCCGCCGGGACCGTGCCCGACGGTGACGGAGCCCGTGACGGCTACCGGGACGTCTTCCGGGTGGTGGAGTTCCGCTGGATCTTCACCGCGCACCTGTTCTCGCTGCTCGGCGTCGTCGTCAGCGAGATCGCGCTGACCGTGCTCGTGTACCGGCTGACCGGCTCGCCGTTCCTCAGCGCGCTGGCCTTCGCGCTCGGCATGCTGCCGTACCTCGTCGGCGGCACCCTGCTGGCCGGGATCGCCGACCGGTACCCGGCGCGGCGGGTGCTCATCGTCTGCGACCTGGTGTGCGCGGCGTGCGCGGCGTTGATGGCGCTGCCGCTGACCCCGGTCGCCGGGCTGCTGGCGCTGCGCTGCGCCATCGCGCTGGTCGCGCCGGTCTTCAACGGCACCCGGATGGCGACCCTCGCCGACGTCCTCGGCCCGGGCGACCGCTTCGTGCTCGGGCGTTCGCTGCTGCGGATCGTCTCGCAGAGCGCGGTCCTGGTCGGCTTCGGTCTGGGCGGGCTGCTGCTGACCGTGGTGTCCCCACGGGGCGCCCTGGTGATCACCCTGGGGACGTTCCTGTGGTCGGCGGTGCTGCTGCGGTGCGGCACCCGACGGCGGCCGGCCCGCCAGGCCCCGGACGGGGGGTCGCTGGCCCGGTACTCGCTCAGCGGGGTCCGTGCGGTCCTCGCCCACCGCAGGCTGCGCGCCCTGCTGCTGTTCCTGTGGGTGCCGCCGATGTTCGTGGTCGTCCCGGAGGCGCTGGCCGCCGCGTACGCGGACCAGATCGGGGCGGGGACCGCCGTGGTGGGACTGCTGATGTGCGCGATGCCGGTGGGCACGGTCCTCGCGGAGCTCCTGGTGGGCGCCGCGCTCCGGCCGCGCACCCGGGAGCGGATCGCCCTCCCGCTCGGCGCCCTGCTGTTGCTGCCGCTGACCGGGTACGTCCTGGTCCCCGAGCCGGGCTGGGCGGTGCTCCTGCTGTTCCTGGGCGGGGCGGGCTTCGCCTACACCCTGGGCGCCGACCGGTGGTTCGTGGACGCGGTGCCGGAAGGGCTGCGGGGCCGGGCGATGACGGTGCACACGGCCGGACTGATGACCGTCCAGGGCGTGGGCATGGTGCTCGCGGGCGCCGCCGCCGAGGTGTTCGCGGTCAGTACGGTGGTCACGGGGGCGGGGGCGCTCGGCACGGTGGTGTGCGTGCTGCTGGCGGTCGAGGTCCGGCGCACCGCGGCCGGTGGACCGCTGTCGGCGCCCGGGTCCGGGGGACCGTCCGCACCGTGATCCGGGGCGGGCGCGGGGCCGGATTCCGGTGGAACCGGGGGCTCCGGACCGAAGGGCGAGACGGGGCTGACCGGCATATGACCGGCCGGTAGGGTCGCATCGTGCCGAAGCCACTGAGTCTCGCCTTCGATCCGATCGCCCGCGCCGATGAGCTCTGGAAGCAGCGCTGGGGCAGCGTCCCCTCGATGGCCGCGATCACCTCGATCATGCGCGCGCACCAGATCCTGCTGGGCGAGGTCGACGCGGTCGTCAAGCCCTACGGGCTGACCTTCGCCCGCTACGAGGCGCTGGTGCTGCTCACCTTCTCCAAGGCGGGCGAGCTGCCGATGTCGAAGATCGGCGAGCGGCTGATGGTCCACCCGACCTCGGTCACCAACACGGTCGACCGGCTGGTGCGCTCCGGGCTGGTGGAGAAGCGGCCCAACCCGAACGACGGCCGGGGCACCCTCGCCTCCATCACCGACAAGGGCCGCGAGGTGGTGGAGGCGGCCACCCGGGACCTGATGGCGATGGACTTCGGGCTCGGCGCCTACGACGCGGAGGAGTGCGGGGAGATCTTCGCGATGCTGCGCCCGCTGCGCGCCGCCGCCCGGGACTTCGAGGGGTAGCGGGGGACGAGCGGGGGAGCGCCGCGAGGGGTGACCCGCTCGAAGATCGGACATCTGCGGTCGTTACGCTCGGGCCATGAAGCAAACCGTGCTGACGCGCTACCGGGTGATGGCGTACATCACCGCCATCTGGCTGCTGGTGTTCACCGTGGCGATCATCCTGAAGTACGGCTTCGAGACCGGCGACACCATGATCATCTCGCAGATCCACGGTCTGCTGTTCATCGTCTACGTGGTCTTCGCCTTCGACCTCGGCTCCAAGGCGAAGTGGCCGTTCGGCAAGTTGCTGTGGGTGCTCCTCGTCGGCTGCATCCCGTTCGCCTCGTTCTTCGTCGAGCCGAAGATCAGCCGTGAGACCCGTGCCCTGATCACGGACCGTGCGCCGGAGCCCGTCAAGGCGTGACGTCCGGGGCCGCGCGCCCCCTCCGCCGGAGCCCGTGGCGGACTCCGGCGGTTTCCCATCGACATTTACTAGGACGTCCTAGTAAATTCGAAGCATGGACGCTGACGCGATCGAGGAGGGCCGCCGACGCTGGCAGGCCCGGTACGACGCCGCCCACAAGCGCGACGCCGACTTCACCACGCTCTCCGGCGATCCGGTCGAGCCCGTCTACGGCCCCCGGCCCGGCGACACCTACGAGGGCTTCGAGCGGATCGGCTGGCCCGGGGAGTACCCCTTCACCCGCGGCCTGCACCCGACCGGCTACCGGGGCCGCACCTGGACCATCCGCCAGTTCGCCGGCTTCGGCAACGCCGAGCAGACCAACGAGCGGTACCAGATGATCCTCGCGGCGGGCGGCGGCGGCCTCTCCGTCGCCTTCGACATGCCCACCCTGATGGGACGCGACTCCGACGACGGACGCTCGCTCGGCGAGGTCGGCCACTGCGGGGTCGCCATCGACTCCGCCGCCGACATGGAGGTCCTGTTCCGGGACATCCCGCTCGGCGACGTCACCACCTCGATGACCATCAGCGGGCCGGCCGTCCCCGCCTTCTGCATGTACCTGGTGGCCGCCGAACGCCAGGGCGTCGACCCCGCCGTCCTCAACGGCACCCTCCAGACCGACATCTTCAAGGAGTACATCGCCCAGAAGGAGTGGCTCTTCCCGCCCGAGCCGCACCTGCGGCTGATCGGCGACCTGATGGAGCACTGCGCGCGGCACATCCCCGCGTACAAGCCGCTCTCGGTCTCCGGCTACCACATCCGCGAGGCCGGGTCGACGGCCGCGCAGGAGCTGGCGTACACCCTCGCCGACGGCTTCGGATACGTGGAACTGGGCCTGTCGCGCGGACTCGACGTCGACACCTTCGCCCCCGGCCTCTCCTTCTTCTTCGACGCGCACCTCGACTTCTTCGAGGAGATCGCCAAGTTCCGGGCCGCCCGTCGGATCTGGGCCCGCTGGATGCGCGACGTGTACGGGGCCCGCACCGCCAAGGCGCAGTGGCTGCGGTTCCACACCCAGACGGCGGGCGTGTCGCTCACCGCCCAGCAGCCCTACAACAACGTCGTCCGCACCGCCGTGGAGGCCCTCGCCGCGGTGCTCGGCGGCACCAACTCGCTGCACACCAACGCCCTCGACGAGACCCTGGCGCTCCCCTCCGAGCAGGCCGCCGAGATCGCGCTGCGCACCCAGCAGGTGCTGATGGAGGAGATCGGCGTCGCCAACGTCGCCGACCCGCTCGGCGGCTCCTGGTACGTCGAGCAGCTCACCGACCGGATCGAGGCGGACGCCGAGCGGATCTTCGAACAGATCGAGGAGCGCGGCCGGCGGGCCCACCCCGACGGTCAGCACCCCGTCGGGCCGATCACCTCCGGCATCCTGCGCGGCATCGAGGACGGCTGGTTCACCGGCGAGATCGCCGAGTCGGCGTTCCGCTACCAGCAGTCCCTGGAGAAGGGCGACAAGCGCGTGGTCGGCGTCAACGTCCACCACGGCTCCGTCACCGGCGACCTGGAGATCCTTCGGGTCAGCCACGAGGTGGAACGCGAGCAGGTGCGGGCCCTCGCCGACCGCAAGGCCGGGCGCGACGGCGTACGGGTGCGCACCGCGCTGGACGCGATGGTCGCCGCGGGCCGGCGCGGCGACAACATGATCGAGCCCATGTTGGAGGCGGTGCGCGCCGAGGCGACCCTGGGAGAGATCTGCGACGTGCTGCGCGTCGAGTGGGGCGTCTACACCGAGCCGCCCGGCTTCTGACCCCGTGGCCGCGGGGGTCGACGGGCCCCTGCGTCACACCGTGGTGACACCGCTTTTCGCTGAGCCGCGCCCAGGGGGGAGGATGTACCCATGCAGCCACGGAACATGTCCATGAGCGGGGTCGTCGACCTCGGAGCGGTGAAGGCCGCCCAGGAGGCCAAGGCGAAGGCGGAGCAGGCCCGGGCCGAAGCGGCCCGGCAGGGCGGCGGCGGGGCCGTCGGCCCGTCCGCCCTCGTGATCGACGTCGACGAGGCCGGCTTCGAGAGCGAGGTGCTCCAGCGCTCCGCCGAGGTGCCCGTCGTCATCGACTTCTGGGCCGAGTGGTGCGAGCCGTGCAAGCAGCTCGGTCCGCTCCTCGAACGGCTGGCCGTCGAGTACAACGGCCGCTTCCTCCTCGCCAAGATCGACGTCGACGCCAACCAGATGTTGATGCAGCAGTTCGGTATCCAGGGCATCCCGGCGGTCTTCGCCGTGGTCGCCGGGCAGGCGCTGCCGCTCTTCCAGGGCGCGGCCCCCGAGGCCCAGATCCGCCAGACGCTCGACCAGCTGGTGCAGGTCGCCGAAGAGCGCTTCGGGCTGACCGGGCTCACCATCGACGCTGACGCGGACGCCGGGGGCCCGGAGTCCGCCGCGCAGCCCCAGGTCCCGGCCGGACCGTACGACGCGGTCCTCGAAGCCGCCGCGCGCGCCCTCGACTCGGGCGATCTCGGCGGTGCGGTGCAGGCGTACCGGAACGTGCTGTCCGAGGACCCCGGGCACCCGGAGGCGAAGCTCGGCCTCGCCCAGGCGGAGCTGCTCCAGCGGGTGCAGGGCGTCGACCCGCAGGCCGTCCGGCGGGACGCCGCGGACCGTCCCGCCGATCCGGCCGCGCAGATCGCCGCCGCCGACCTCGACCTGGTCGGCGGTCATGTGGAGGACGCGTTCGGGCGGCTGGTCGACGCGGTGCGCCGCACGGCGGGCGAGGACCGCGAGGCGCTGCGGCTGCGGCTGCTGGAGCTGTTCGAGGTGGTCGGTGCCGACGATCCGCGGGTGGCCGCCGCCCGCAGGACGCTGGCCCGGGCGCTGTTCTAGTCACCCTTCCCGGCCCCCCTTCCCGGCCCCCGTCTCGGCTCCGCCTCCCTGTCTCCGCCCCGTTCTCCCGACTCCGTCCCGTTCGCCCCCGTCCGTGTTTCGGCGGGGGCGAACGGGGTTTTCGAAAACAAGTTCGCAAACTCGTGATCTTCACAGAATCTTGACAACAGCGACCCACGGTCACTGCACATGCGTCCCGGTCGGCCTTCTGCCCCGTTTCGTCCTTGACGGAAGTGACGTGTGGGGCTCTTGTGGCCACTTTGTGTAGTGGTGTCGTGTCGTACGGTCGCGAATCGATAGCCCTTCGATTACCAGTCGGTAACGAAGCCCTTGTGCGTACGGCCCGGATACACCACCATCGGCGACGCTCGGTCCATTCCCTCAGCGCCCGGCGGCCAGCCCGGGACCGGGACCCTGGGTTCCCCCGAGCGGTCGGTGACCCGTGGCCTTCCCGCGTCAACAGGGGCCCAGGGGGTACCGGCCCGGGACAGGGGGGTCTTCGCCGACCGGCGGAGCCTGTCCGGTTGTCGCGCGTGACCTGTCGGGCGCGACCTGTGGTCGTCGCCCGGGGGTGATCGCCCGCGCTTCGGGCGCGTACCGAGGGCGGGTGCTCTCCTCACCGGCGACGTGACACGTCTCCCAACCCTGCCCGACCGAGCCGCCGCGAGGGGCCGGTCGACGCCGGAGATGGATGTCCGAGGAGGAGGAAAGTCATGGAGTCCGTGGCTCGTGGCGGTACCAGATGGAAGCGGTTCGCCGTGGTCATGGTGCCGAGCGTCGCGGCGTCCGCCGCGATAGGCGTCGCCCTCTCGCAGGGGGCGCTGGCGGCGTCGTTCAGCGTGTCGGGGCAGCAGTTCAAGATGACCGCCAATCGGCTCGACGGCACCGGGTACGTCCAGTACAACGCGGTGGACAGCGGTGAGTCGGGGAACCACGCGGTGTCCGTGATCGGGCTGGAGGACGCGGTCATCACGGATCTGTGCCAGTCCGTGGTGGTCCCCATCGGCGTGTTCGGCGACGTGTCGCTGAAGCTCTCCGCGGGTCGGCCCGGTGATCCGGAGGTCGTGGCCAACAAGCTCTACATCGACACGGACGAGCTCCAGGCCAACGCCACCTTCCGGGAGATCGACATGGGCGTCTCGGTCGACGACACCACCAAGGGGCCCGGCCCGTCGCGGGGCGACCGGTACGAGCCCGGCTCCTTCGCCCAGCAGGCCGATTCGGTCGTCTTCACCGATCTGCGGCAGCGCGCCCGGGCGACCAGTGCGGGCACCTTCAAACTGTCCGGCATGGCGATGAAGGTGCAGAGGGGCAAGCACGAGTGCTTCTGACGTTCCCGAGCGACCACCGCCCGGTGCCCGCCCGGCGCCGGGCGCCGTGACCGGGCGGCCCCGGGGCCGCCGCCGGACCCCGACCCGGGCCGGCCCCCGGGCGTCCGGCCGCCGCGCGCCCGAGCACCCCTGCACCGAGAACCGCCCGCGCTACCCGAGGAGCTGTACGACATGAGTGCCGAAGCGCACGAAGGGCTGGGCGACCGGGCCCACGGCTGGCGGCGGTCGTTCAGGCACTGGCGCGGTCAATGCCCCTTCTGGGCCGGCGTGTTGACCCTGCTGGGCGGCCTGCCGATCATGTACTTCCCGTACGCCAACCTCACGCTCGGCACCGTCACCATCCGGATGGCCACCACCGCGGGCGCCGGCTCGCTGATCATCGGCGTCCTCCTGATGGTGCTGGGCCTGACCATGTGGTTCCAGAAGCACTCACGGATCTTCGCGGGCGTGGCGGCGATCCTGCTGGCCCTGGTCTCGCTGGTCGTCTCCAACTTCGGCGGCTTCGTGGCGGGGTACGCACTCGCCCTGGTCGGCGGAGCGATGGCGATCGCCTGGGCCCCGGGCGAACCCGTCGCGGACCCGGACCCGGGGCCGGACGGGCACCGCCGTGCCGGCTGAGGGGGCGCCCTGCCCGCCGGACGCCGACCCGCCCCGCACCCCGCGGCCGGGACCCCGTCACGCGGCCCCCAGGAAACCGCTGTTGACCCGGTGGCAGGTGCCCGCCGGGAAGGCGATCGCGATCGCCGCGATGCCGACCGCCGTCCTCATGGGCCTGGGGATGACCCCGACGCTCGCCCAGGCCCGACCCGCCGTCCCCGACAACCCCTTCCAGGACGGCCCCTGCGTCGCCGCTCCGGAGGGCCCGACCGGGGACGGCGGGGCGGTGGAGGGCGCCGCGGCCCCGGCCACCGGGCGACCGGACGGGGCGCGGCGCACTGCGGACCGCCCCGCGGCCTCCGACGACCGCGACGACGACCGCGCCGACCGTTCCGGTGACCGGGTCGAGCGGTTCCCCGTACCGGCCCGCTCCCGACCGCCGTTGGAGCCCCTGCACCCCTCGGGTCCGCTGACCGTCCTGGACTCGCTGGGCGTGGGCGACCCGGTCCGGAACCTGCTCGCCCCGTCTGGACGGCAACCGCCCGCGCCCGCCCCGACGGCATCGGCCTCCGGGTCGGCGCCGGGTGACGGCGTCGGGCGGTCCCCCGGCCCCCGCGCGATCGCGACCGCACGCGAAGGGACCGTACGGACCCCGCGCCGGGACCCCACCGGCACCGCGCCCCCGCAGCCGTCCGCGCCGGACGCGCAGTCGTCCGCGCCGGACGCCGAGGGCAAGGTGCCGTTCCCCTGCGCCGTCGAGAAGCGGTCCGACGGCACGCCCGAGCGGCCCGCCGCCCCGATCCCGGGGCGGCCCTGGCTCCTGGAAGCCAGCTCCCTCTTCCTGCGCGGGCTCACCTACCACGGCGTGGTGAATCTGACGATGCCGGACGGACGCACCAAACAGGCCCTCAAGTTCACCGCGGACGACGGCGTCGACATCGGCGACCTGCACCAGAGCGTGACCGACGCCGACGGTCGGACGTACCACCTGCGGGCGGCCCGGGGCTCCGTGTCCACCCTGCGCGGGGGACGCGTGACGATGTACACCGAGCGCCTCGAAGGCCGACTGTTCGGGACGATCCCGATCGTCTTCGACCCGGAGCACCCGCCGCCGCTGGACCTGCCCGCCGCGTACTTCACCCGGGTCCGGATGGTGCAGGCCGGTCAGTTCGGCGGCGACCTGACCGTCCCGGGCCTGCGCCAGTCCGTCAGCGACTGACGTCCACAACGCCTTCAGGGGCGCCCCGGGAAGGGGCGCCCCTGAAGGCGTTCGACCTGCGGCGGAACTAGCGGAACTAGTCGCGCTCGCCGTTGCCCAGGTGGTGGACCCGGACCATGTTGGTGGTGCCGGGCACCCCGGGGGGCGAGCCGGCGGTGATGACGACGGTGTCGCCCTCCTGGAAGCGCTTCAGCTGCACGATCTCGGCGTCCACCAGGCCGACCATCTCGTCGGTGGTGTTGACGTGCGGCACCACGTTGGCGTCGACGCCCCAGCTGAGCGCCAGCTGGTTGCGGGTCGACTCGTCGGTGGTGAAGGCGACGATCGGCTGCGCGGCGCGGTAGCGGGAGAGCCGGCGGGCGGTGTCACCGGACTGCGTGAAGGCGATCAGGCCCTTGGCGCCGAGGAAATCGGCGATCTCGCAGGCGGCGCGGGCCACCGAACCGCCCTGGGTACGGGGCTTCTTGCCCGGCACCAGCGGCTGGAGGCCCTTGGAGAGCAGCTCCTCCTCGGCCGCGACGACGATCTTCGACATCGTCTTCACGGTCTCGATCGGATAGGCGCCGACCGAGGACTCGGCGGACAGCATCACCGCGTCGGCACCGTCCAGGATCGCGTTGGCGACGTCGGACGCCTCGGCGCGGGTGGGACGGGAGTTGGTGATCATCGACTCCATCATCTGGGTCGCCACGACCACCGGTTTGGCGTTGCGGCGGCACAGCTCGATGAGCCGCTTCTGCACCATCGGGACCTTCTCCAGCGGGTACTCGACGGCCAGGTCGCCGCGGGCGACCATCACCCCGTCGAACGCCGCCACCACGGCCTCCATGTTGGCCACCGCCTGCGGCTTCTCCACCTTGGCGATGACGGGGACGCGACGCCCCTCCTCGTCCATGACCTTGTGCACGTCGTCGACGTCGGCGGCGTCCCGCACGAAGGACAGGGCGACCAGGTCGCAGCCCATCCGCAGGGCGAAGCGCAGGTCGTCGATGTCCTTCTCGGACAGCGCCGGGACGTTCACGGCCGCGCCGGGCAGGTTGATGCCCTTGTGGTCGGAGATGACACCGCCCTCGATGACGATCGTCCGCACCTCGGGGCCCTCGATCCCGGTCACCCGGAGTTCGACGTTGCCGTCGTTGATGAGGATCGGGTCGCCGATGCGGCAGTCCCCGGGCAGTCCCTTGTACGTGGTGCCGCAGATGGACTTGTCGCCGGGCACGTCCTCGGTGGTGATGGTGAACTCGTCGCCGCGCACCAGCTCGACCGGACCCTCGGCGAAGGTCTCCAGCCGGATCTTCGGTCCCTGGAGGTCCGCGAGGACACCGATGGCCTGACCGGTCTCCCGAGCGGCATCGCGGACGCGCTCGTACCGGGCCCGGTGCTCCTCGTGGGAGCCGTGGCTCATGTTGAAGCGGGCCACGTTCATCCCGGCCTCGATCAGCGACTTCAGCTGCTCGAACGAGTCGACGGCGGGGCCCAGGGTACAGACGATCTTGGAACGGCGCATGAGGCTCATCCTATCGGTTTGTTTCAATGCGGAATATTCCGCCTGGTGGAAGCTACAAATGGGCGGGTGCCTGCTCAGGCGTGTTGATACGTGTCCACTCCGCGAGGGTCGGGGTGGACGCGAGCCGGAGCGTACGTCCCGGCCGCGCACTCAGCCCCGCACCAGTGCGTACGCCTGCGTGGCGATCTCCAGTTCCTCGTCCGTCGGGACCACCGCCACCGCCACCCGGGCGCGTGCCGGCGAGATCAGCCGCGGCTCCCCGCTGCGCACGGCGTTCAGCTCGGCGTCCACGACCAGGCCCAGCTCCTCCAGACCGGCCACCGCCGCCTCCCGCACCGGCGCCGCGTTCTCCCCGACCCCGGCCGTGAACACCACCGCGTCCACCCGGCCCAGCACCGCGTAGTAGGCACCGATGTACTTCTTCAGCCGGTGCACGTAGACGTCGAACGCCAGCCGGGCCGCCTCGTCGCCCTCGTCGATCCGCCGCCTGATCTCCCGCATGTCGTTGTCGCCGCACAGCCCCACCAGCCCGCTGCGCTTGTTCAGCAGCGCGTCCACCTCGTCGATGTCCATGCCCGCGACCCGCTTCAGGTGGAACACCACCGCCGGGTCCACGTCACCCGACCGGGTACCCATCACCAGACCCTCCAAGGGGGTCAGCCCCATGGACGTCTCCACGCACACCCCGCCGCGCACCGCCGAGGCCGAAGCGCCGTTGCCCAGGTGCAGCACGATCACATTGACCTCGGACGGGTCCTTGCCGAGCAGTGCGGCCGTGCGGCGCGACACGTACGCGTGCGAGGTGCCGTGGAAGCCGTAGCGCCGGATGCGGTGGGCGTCGGCGGTCGCCGCGTCGATCGCGTAGCGGGCCGCCGCCTCCGGCATCGTCGTGTGGAACGCCGTGTCGAAGACCGCCACCTGCGGCAGGTCCGGACGCAGCTCCCGAGCGGTCCGGATGCCGGTCAGGTTCGCCGGGTTGTGCAACGGCGCCACCGGGATCAGCCGCTCGATCTCCGCGATGACCGCATCGTCGATCACGGTCGGCTCGGTGAAGTGCTTGCCGCCGTGCACCACCCGGTGTCCGATCGCCGCCAGCTGCGGCGAGTCGAGCCCCAGCCCGTCGGCCGCCAACTCCTCGGCCACCGCCTTCAGCGCCGCCGTGTGGTCCGCCATCGGCTCCGTACGCTCCCGGGGCTCCGCCGCACCGCCCGCCAGCGGCGAGTGGACCAGCCGGGAGCCCCGCTCCCCGATCCGCTCCACCAGCCCGGAGGCCAGCCGCGAGCTGTCCCGCATGTCCAGGAGCTGGTACTTCAACGAGGAGGAGCCGGAGTTGAGGACGAGGACGCGGTGCGGGGTGAGGGGTGCGATCACGGGAGGGGAACCTTCTGCTGCGGGGGAGGGGGAGGTCATGCGGAGACGGCGGTGGGGTCGGCGGCGGGAGCGGGGTCGGCGGTCGGCCGGACGGCGGTCGCACCCTGCGCCTGGATCGCCGTGATGGCCACCGTGTTGACGATGTCCTGCACCAGGGCCCCGCGCGAGAGGTCGTTCACCGGCTTGCGCAGCCCCTGGAGCACCGGCCCGACCGCGATCGCGCCCGCCGAGCGCTGCACGGCCTTGTACGTGTTGTTGCCGGTGTTGAGGTCCGGGAAGATCAGCACGCTCGCCTGCCCCGCCACCGGGGACTGGGGCAGCTTGGTCGCCGCCACGGACGGCTCCACCGCCGCGTCGTACTGGATCGGGCCCTCGATCCGCAGGTCGGAGCGCTGCGCCCGGACCAGCTCGGTCGCCTCGCGGACCTTGTCGACATCGGCGCCGGTGCCGGAGGTGCCCGTCGAGTACGAGAGCATCGCGATCCGCGGGTCCACCCCGAACTGCTCCGCCGTCGCCGCCGACTGGATCGCGATGTCCGCGAGCTGCTCCGCGTTCGGGTCCGGATTGACCGCGCAGTCCCCGTACACGAGGACCTTGTCGGCCAGGCACATGAAGAACACCGACGACACGATCTTGGCGCCCGGGCTGGTCTTGATGATCTCGAACGCGGGTCGGATCGTCGCCGCCGTCGAGTGCACCGAACCGGACACCATGCCGTCCGCCAGACCCTCCTGGACCATCAGCGTGCCGAAGTAGTTCACGTCCGCGACCACGTCGTACGCCAGTTCCACGCTCACCCCGCGGTGCGCCCGCAACTCGGCGTAGCGCGCGGCGAACCGGTCCCGCAGCTCCGAGGTCTGCGGGTCCACGAGATCCGCGTCACCGAGGTCCACGCCCAGGTCGGCGGCCTTCTTGCGGATCGCCTCCACATCGCCCAGCAGGGTCAGGTCGCACACCCCGCGGCGCAACAGCACGTCCGCCGCCCGCAGCACCCGTTCCTCGGTGCCCTCCGGCAGCACGACCCGGCGCCGGTCGGACCGTGCCTGCTCCAACAGCTTGTGCTCGAACATCATCGGCGTGACCCGGGTGCTGCTCGGCGCCGAGACCCGGGTCATCAGCTCCGCGGTGTCGACGTACCGCTCGAACAGGCCGAGCGCGGTCTCCGCCTTCCTCGGCGTGGCCGCGTTCAGCTTGCCCTCCAGCCCGAACAGCTCCGCCGCCGTGGGGAAGCTGTTGCCGGGCACCGAGATCACCGGGGTTCCCGGGGCCAGCCGGGCCGCCAGGGTGAGGATCTGCTCCGGCGGGCGCTCGCCGAGGGTGAGCAGCACGCCCGCGATCGGCGGCGCCCCGGAGCTGTGCGCGGCGAGCGCACCGATGACCAGGTCCGCGCGGTCCCCGGGCGTGACGACCAGGCACCCCGGGGTCAGGGCGGGCAGGAAGTTCGGCAGCATCGCACCGCCGATGACGAAGTCGAGGGCGTCCCGGGCGAGACCGGAGTCATCGCCGAGCAGAACCGTTCCGCCGAGTGCGGCGGTGACCTGGGCGACGGTCGGCGCCGCCAGCGCGGGTTCGTCCGGCAGCACCCAGCAGGGCACGGGCAGCCGGGCCGCCAAGCGCTCGTGCACGGCCTCGCGGTCCTTCGGGTCGACCCGGTTCACCACCAGCGCGAGCACGTCGCAGCCCAGTGCCTCGTACGCGCGGTAGGCGTTGCGGGCCTCGGCGCGCACCGACTCGGCGTTCTGGCCCCGGCCGCCGACCACCGGCAGCACCGACGCCCCGAACTCGTTCGCGAGCCGTGCGTTGAGCGCCAGTTCGTCGGGCAGCTGGGTCGCGGCGAAGTCGGTGCCCAGCACCAGGACGACCTCGTACTCCTCGGCCACCTGGTGGAACCGCGCCACCATCCGGGACACCAGTTCGTCGGTGCCCTGCTCGGCCTGGATCGTGGACGCCTCGTGGTAGTCCATCCCGTACGCGGTCGACGGGTCCTGGCTGAGCCGGTACCGGGCCCTCAACAGGTCGTACAACCGGTCCGGTCCGTCGTGCACGAGGGGGCGGAACACGCCCACCCGGTCGACCTGGCGGGTCAGTAGCTCCATCACCCCCAGCTCGACGACCTGGCGGCCGTCGCCCCGGTCGATCCCGGTCACGTACACGCTGCGCGTCACGCGTGCCCTCCGTTTCGTCGCCGCGCCAGCTTTCGCGTGCGTCCGATTCGTGATCGTTCGGGCGCGGTCCGTGTGTGGTTCGTAGTCCCCTCTTGACAATACCTGTGCGTGTCGTTAAGGCGCCCGCCGGAGTCCGGGGCCCGGGAAGCGGGTGGCCCGAGCCGTGACCGCTGGGACGCGAGAGGTTCTGGTGGTCCCCGATATCACGTCTTCGGTCTGGACCAATGTGGTGGGAGTACCGGCGGGAGGGGTGCCCGGTGTGCCACCGTGGAAGAATCAGGCGGGCTCAACAGGACCAGCAGCGAGCAGGAGACAGAGCACGATGCGCATCGGAGTACTCACGGCGGGCGGCGACTGCCCCGGCCTGAACGCAGTGATCCGTTCGGTCGTGCACCGGGCCGTCACCCACCACGGTGACGAGGTGATCGGCTTCGAGGACGGTTACGCCGGCCTGCTCGACGGCCGCTACCGTCCCCTCGACCTGAACGCCGTCAGCGGCATCCTCGCCCGCGGCGGCACCATCCTCGGCTCCTCGCGGCTGGAGCGGGACCGCTTCCGCGCCGCCTGCGAGAACATCCGGGCGCTCGCCACCGAGATCGGCTTCGACGTCCTCATCCCGATCGGCGGCGAGGGCACGCTGACCGCCGCCCGGATGCTCGCGGACGCGGGTCTGCCGGTGGTCGGCGTCCCCAAGACGATCGACAACGACATCTCGTCCACCGACCGCACCTTCGGCTTCGACACGGCCGTCGGCGTCGCCAGCGAGGCGATGGACCGTCTGAAGACCACCGCGGAGTCGCACCAGCGGGTGATGGTCGTCGAGGTCATGGGACGCCACGCCGGCTGGATCGCCCTGGAGTCCGGCATGGCCGCCGGCGCGCACGGCATCTGCCTGCCGGAACGCCCCTTCGACCCGGCCGACTTGGTCGCGCTGGTCGAGGAGCGGTTCGCCCGGGGCAAGAAGTTCGCCGTCATCTGCGTCGCCGAGGGCGCGCACCCCGCCGAGGGCACGATGAACTACCAGAAGGGCGAGATCGACCAGTTCGGGCACGAGCGGTTCCAGGGCATCGGCACGGCGCTCGCCTTCGAGCTCCAGGAGCGCCTGGGCAAGGAGGCCAAGCCGGTCATCCTCGGGCACGTCCAGCGGGGCGGTACGCCGACCGCGTACGACCGGGTGCTCGCCACGCGGTTCGGTTGGCACGCGGTGGAGGCGGCGCACCGGGGTGACTTCGGCAGGATGACCGCGTTGCGCGGTACGGACGTCGTCATGGTTCCCCTGGCCGACGCGGTCACCGAACTCAAGACGGTCCCGAAGGACCGCATGGACGAGGCGGAGTCCGTCTTCTAGCGGTACGCGGTCCCGCGCGGGTGCGCGGTGGTTGCCCGCGCCCCTGGGTGGTGCACCTTGCCGTGCTGCGTGGCTGCGGGTGCGCTGTGGTCGTCCGCGCCGTTCCCCGCGCCCCTTTCAGGGGCGTCCTGGCGGGCGGGGGCCTTCCGGCAGGTGTGCCCCGATAGGGGCGCGGGGAACTGCGCAAATCCGAAGCGCACCCGAGCTGGACAACGCACGCACAGCGGAACGCACCCGCACGGGACAGCGCACCGAAGGGGCGCGGGGAACTGCGCGGGCAAGCACAGCGCACCCGCAGCCGAGTGAGTACCGTGAGGCGGAGCACCCCGAGAGGCGGGGGGCGAACCGCCGTCAGGGGGCGTCCTCCTCGCCGATGACCCCGATGTGCCGCAAGGCCACCGCGGCCAACAGCGCCAACACCACCGTGCCCCCCGCGGCAACCAGCATCGCGACGTTCAAGCCGGACGTGGCCGCCTCCTTCGCCTGGTCGAGCCACCCCGCGGGCATCCGCCCCGCGCCCGCGGACGCCCCGGCGAGGCTGTCGCCCACCTCTTCGGCCACCGCGGCCGGCGTACCCGCCGGGATTCCGTCGTCGACGCGACCCCGGTAGACCGCAGTGGCCAGGCTGCCGAGGATCGCCACGCCCAACGCGAGGCCCAGTTCCTGCACGGTCTCCGACATCGCCGAGGCCGAACCCGCCTTCTCCGGCGGCGCGGCGCCGACCACCAGGTCCGTGCCCAGGGCCGCGATCGCCCCGAGCCCGAGGTAGACCAGACCGAAACCGATCACGATCAGGGCGATGCCTCCGGTGGCGTTCACCTGGGTGAGGAGCACGTACCCGAGCGTGGACAGCGCCAGGGTGACGGACACCACGATCCCCGGCGGCACCCGCCGGGCGACCAACGGCGCTCCGATCGCCGCCACGAACATCATCAGCGCGGGCGGCCCCATCCACAGGCCCGCTTCGACGGGAGGCAGTTCCTCCACCAGTTGGAGTTGCTGAGTGATCAGCAGCATCGAGCCCCCGACACCGATCAGCCCGACGAGCAACACGCTGAGTGCGGCGCTGAACGTGCGGTCCGCGAACAGTCGCACGTCCAGCAACGGGCTCGCCAACTGGCCCTGGCGCCGGACGAACAGCGTCGCGAACGCCAGGCCGATCACCAGCGCGACGACCGCGGGGGCGCCGAATCCGTCCTTGGCGAACCGCTTCACCGCGTAGATCACCGGCAGGATCGCGAGCAGCGACAGTGCGACGCTGAGCAGGTCGAACCGGCCGCTGTGCGGCGCACGGTACTCGGGGATCAACATCGGCGCGGCCACGAGCAGGACGACCGCCACGGGGACCGCGAGGAGGAACGCCGAACCCCACCAGAAGTGGGCGAGCATCGTGCCGCCGACCACCGGCCCGAGCGCCATGCCGAGCGCGAAGCAGGTCGCCCAGACACCGATCGCCACCGAGCGTTGGCGCGGGTCGGCGAACATGTTGCTGATGAGGGCCAGGGTGGACGGCATCAGCGTGGCACCGGCGATCCCCAGTGCCGCGCGCGCGGCGATGAGCACTTCGGTGCTGCCGGAGTAGGCGGCCACCACCGAGACCACCCCGAAGGCCGCGGCGCCGATCATCAGCAGTTTCCGGCGGCCGATCCGGTCGCCCAGCGTGCCCATGGTGATCAGGAAGCCGGCGATCAGGAACCCGTAGGCGTCCATGATCCACAGTGTTTCGGTACTGCTGGGGCGCAGGTCTTCGGCCAGCGAGGGGAGGGCGAGGTACAGCACGGTGACGTCGAGTCCGAGCAGCACGGTGGGCAGGGCGAGGACGGCCAGCCCGCCCCACTCCCGGGGACCGGCCCGGTGCACGGTCGATGTGCTCATTGCACTCCTAGGTCGTTCGAGTTCGAGAAGGTGCGAGGCACTCTGCCGACCGGCGCGCACGGTTTTCTGATGGTCCCCGGCGATACACTGCGACCATGCGCTACGGGGTGCTCGGCCCGCTGGCCGTCTGGGACGCCGAGGGGCTGCCGGTCAGGGTCCCCGAAGCGAAGGTGCGGGCCCTGCTGGCGAACCTGCTGGTCCACGGGGGCGCACCCGTACCGGCGGACCGTCTCATCGAGGACCTCTGGGCGGGCTACCCGCCGGGCGGTTCGGTCAACTCGCTGCACACCAAGGTCTCGCAACTGCGCCGGGTGCTCGGCCGGGACCAGGTGGTCCGCGAACCCGCCGGCTACCGGCTGCTGCTCACGGACGACGTGGTCGACGCGCAGCGGTTCCAGGAACTGGCGGAACGCGCCCACGCCCACGGGGAACCGGCGGTGCGGGGCGACCTGTTCGCCGACGCGCTGGCCCTGTGGCGGGGCCCTGCCTACGCCGACGTCGCGGAGTCCCTGTTCGCCCGCAGTGAGATCGCCCGACTGGAGGCGCTGCGCCTGACCGTCCTGGAGGACCAGGCCGAAGTGCGACTGACCCTCGGTGAACACACCGCTCTGGCAGCGGAGTTGGGTGAGCTGGTGGCCCGGCATCCGCTACGCGAACGACTGCGCACGGCCCATATGCGCGCGCTCTACCGTTCGGGACAACAGGGCGACGCCTTGCTGAGCTTCCACGAACTGCGGCGCCAACTGAGTGCAGAACTAGGCGTGTTGCCCGGCCCCGCGGTCACTGCGCTGCACGAGGCGATCCTGCGCCAGGAACCGCACCTCGCACTGCCGACCGTCGAATCCCCGTCGTGCCGCACCAATCTGCCCACCCCGCTGACCTCGTTGATCGGTCGACAGGAGGCGGTCGACCGGGTGCGCGCCCGGCTCGGGTCCCACCCGACCACCCGGCTGGTCACGCTCACCGGTCTCGGCGGAGTGGGGAAGACCCGACTGGCGATCGCCGCGGCCCGCGACCTGACCGACCGGTTCCCCGACGGGGTGTGGTTGGTGGAACTGGCCGGTCTGGGGGCCGCGTCGACCCCCGACGACATCGCCGAACGGGTCATCACGACGCTCGGGCTGTGCGACACCGCGGCCTCGGAGCCCAACCTGAACGACCTGGTGGGTTGGCTCTGCCGGGCGGTGGCCGGAAAACGGCTGCTCGTCCTGCTGGACAACTGCGAGCACCTGGTGGAGGCGGTCGCCGCGCTCGCCGGCGCCGTGCTGTCGACGGTCCCCGGGGGGCATCTGCTGCTCACCAGCCAGGAAGCCCTCGACATCCCCGGCGAGGTGGTGCACCCGGTGCCGCCGCTGGCGTTGCCGGAGCACGCAGGTGCGGGAGCGGTCGCCCGGTCCAGCGCCGTCGAACTGTTCGTGGAGCGCGCGGCGGCAGCGGCCCCCGGCTTCGTCCTGGACGCGGACAACGCCGCGGCGGTGTCCGCGATCTGCCGTCGGCTGGACGGCATTCCGCTCGCGCTGGAACTCGTGGCCTCCCGGTTGCGGACACTGAGCCCGGACGAACTCGCCGCCTCCCTGGACGGCCGGTTGGCGCCGCCCGAGGTCCGGGCGCGCGGGCTGCCCGCCCGCCAGCAGACGCTACGGGCCATGCTCGACTGGAGCTGGCACCTGCTGACCGCGGACGAGCGCACCGTACTGCGGCGGCTGGCCGTGCACGCCGACGGTTGGACCCTGCCGACCGCCGAGGCCGTGTGCGCCGACCGGGACCTGCCCGCCGACCGGGTCTTCGACCTGCTGTCCCGGCTGGTGGACCGTTCGCTGGTGGTCCGTGAGGCGGGCCGGTTCCGACTGCTCGAATCGGTGGCCGCGTACTGCGCCGAACGGCTCGCCGAGGCGGGGGAGACGGCGGCCGTCCGCGCGCGGTTCGTGCGGTGCTACGCCGAGTTGGCCGAACGGCAGGACGAGCGGCTGCGCGGCCCGGAGCAGCGGCGGGTCCTGGAGTTCCTGGACGCGGAGACGATCAACCTGCGTCGTGCCCTCGACCTCGCGACGGCCGAGGGCGCCACCGGGCACGCGTTGCGGCTGGTGAACGCGATGACGTGGTACTGGTTCCTGCGCGGGCGGCTCACCGAGGCCCGCAGGTCGCTCCAGGCGGCGTTGGCCATCAGTGGCGAGAGCGCGGGGGCCGCACGTCTGACGGCACGGGCCTGGCTGACCGGAATGGAACTGCGCGCGTCCTCGACCGACGCGAGCTCGGTGCCGGCCGGTGCGGACCCGACGGCCGGCCTCGACGATCCGGTGCTGCGGGCCCGGTTGCAGTGGTTCGTCGGCACCGGTCTGAGCGGGCACGGCCGCCGGGACGAGGGGCTGCGGCTGGTGGAGGCGAGCTTGGTCGGTGCGCGGGCGGCCCGTGACCGGTGGGGGGAGGCCGCGGCCCTGGTCGAGCTCGCCGGCCGCGCTCCGGCCCGCGGCGGTTCGCACGCGGAGCTGGGTGCGGCGCTGTTCCACGAGGTCGGGGACCGGTGGGGGCAGCTGCGGGCCACCCGGTCGCTGGCGCTCGTCGCCGAATCCGACGGCGATCGTGCGCGGACGGAGCGGCTGCACCGCGAAGGCCTGCGGGTGGCTGAGGAACTCGGGCTGTGGACCGAGGTCGTCGAGGCGCTGACCTGGCTCGGTCGGACCGCGCTGGCGGGTGGGCACGCCCGGCGGGCCACGGAGCTGTACGGGCGTGCGTTGTCCGTTTCGACGGAGCGGGCGTACGGCCGGGGCGAGGTCCGTGCGGAGATCGGGCTGGGGCTTGCGGCGCGGCTCCGGGGTGATCCCGCGGCGGCTCGGCACCACATGGTCCGTGCGGTGGCCAAGGGGTGGGTTCCCCCGTAGTCCGTTCAGCCCGGGTGCGCAGTGGTCGCCCGCGCCGTTCCCCGCGCCCCCTCGGGTGCGTCCGGCTCGGCGTGCGCTGTCCAGCTTGGGTGCGCTGAAGGTTCGCGCAGTTCCCCGCGCCCCTTGGGTACGTCCCGCTCCACGTGCGTGGTGCCTGTGCGGTGCGCTGTGGTCGTCCGCGCCGTTCCCCGCGCCCCTTTCAGGGGCGTCCTGGCGGGCGGGGGCCTTCCGGCAGGTGTGCCCCGATAGGGGCGCGGGGAACTGCGCAAATCCGAAGCGCACCCGAGCTGGACAACGCACGCGCAGCGGAACGCACCCGATCAGGGGCGCGGGGAACCGCACCCGCACCGGACAGCGCACGCCGAGGAAAGCGCACCGAAGGGGCGCGGGGAACGGCGCGAGCAACCACCACGCACCCGAGCAACGGGAAGGACCCCGGACCCGCGCCCCACGAGGAGAGGGAGCACACGCCCGGGGCCCGAGGGACCCGGAGAACCGCTACGCGGACACCTTCGCGTCCCGCGGAACCGGCACCGCACCCTCACCCGACGGCCCCCCGTCACCCTCATCGAGCAGCGTCCGCTCGTCGAACGGCAACTCACCCGCGAGGACCTTCGTGACCCGCTCCCGGTCGACCTCCTTGGTCCACACCCCGATCAGCAGCGTCGCCACCGCATTGCCCGCGAAGTTGGTCAGGGCGCGCGCCTCGCTCATGAACCGGTCGATGCCGATGATGAGCCCGACCCCGTCGACCAGCGCGGGCTTGTGCGACTGGAGCCCGCTCGCGAGCACCGCGATGCCGGAGCCGGACACGCCCGCCGCGCCCTTCGAGGCGATCATCATGAACAGCAGCAGCCCGATCTGCTGCCCGATGCCCATCGGCTCGCCCATCGCGTCGGCGATGAACAGCGAGGCCATCGTCAGGTAGATCATCGTGCCGTCGAGGTTGAACGAGTACCCGGTGGGCACGGTGATGCCCACCACGGGCCGGCTCACGCCGAGGTGCTCCATCTTGGCGATGAGCCGCGGCAGCGCCGACTCGGACGAGGACGTCGACAGGATCAGCAGGAACTCGCGACCCAGGTAGCGGAAGAGCTGGAAGATGTTGACGCCGGCGACCATCCGGGTCAGCAGACCCAGCACGATCACCACGAACAGCGCACAGGTCACGTAGAAGCCGAGCATGATCGTGGCGAGCGCCTTGAGCGCGTCGACACCGGTCTCCCCGATCACCGCGGCGATCGCGCCGAACGCGCCCACCGGGGCCGCCCACATGATCATCGCGAGCACCCGGAAGACCAGCCGCTGGATGTGCTCGATGCCGCGCAGCACCGGCTCACCGGTGCGGCCCATGGCC
The DNA here is from genome assembly GCF_042724695.1 of Streptomyces sp. NPDC127068. Classification (NCBI taxonomy): domain Bacteria; kingdom Bacillati; phylum Actinomycetota; class Actinomycetes; order Kitasatosporales; family Streptomycetaceae; genus Streptomyces; species Streptomyces sp. NPDC127068. Next base: position 67,640 of record NZ_JBHXEN010000037.1, read on the forward strand.
TGGAGGGCGAAACCGACGAGCAGGGCGACCAGCAGCGTCTGGAGCACCTGGCCCTCGGTGAAGGCGGAGACCAGGGTGGCCGGGATGATCCCGAGCAGGAAGTCCACCGGGCCCTCGCTGGCGCCCTTGGCGGCGGTGTGGCCGACCTCCTTCGCGGAGTCGGTGAGGTCCATCCCGGTGCCCGGGTCCAGCATGTTGCCGACGAGCAGGCCGATCGCCAGCGCGGCGACGGACATGACCATGAAGTAGGCGAGCGCGAGACCGCCCACCTTGCCGATCTTCGCGGCCTTGCGGACCGAACCCACACCCAGCACGATCGTGCAGAAGATGATCGGCGAGATCATCATCTTGATCAGTGCGACGAAGCCGGTGCCGAGCGGCTTCAGCTCCTTGGCGAAGTCCGGGACGGCGAAGCCCACGGCGATGCCGAGGACCACGGCCACGATCACGAAGACGTACAGGTAGTGGGTGCGGTCCCGTTTGGCGGGCGGAGCGGTGGCAGGGGTTTCGGACACGGGGTGCCTCCTCGACAGCAGCGGCTTCGTCGACGGGCGCGGGACTCTGCGGTGCCCCGCGCGGGGGCCGCGACGCACGTGGGGGATACGTCGCGGGATGACGCGCAGTGCGTGCGGCTTACGTTCTGGGCGGCTGAATCCCGGTGAATATCTCCCAGCCTGTGAGGGGGGTCACGCTTGCGTTCATTGAGTTCACGTGGCCCGGAGCGGCCCCGGGGACGATGCAGACTGGGGGCATGCCCCTCGTCCGCACCGCACGCCCCCGCGTGCCCCGCATCCGGTTGCCCCGGCCGTCCCGGGTGCCCCACCCGCGCAGCCTGGCCGGTCAGCTGTTCGCGATGCAGGCCGTGCTGGTCGCGGTCGTCGTCGCGGGGTGCGCGCTGTTCACGTACCTCAGCAACGCCCACCAGGCCGAACAGTCCGCCCGCCGTCAGGCGGAGGCGGCGGCCCGCGCGGTCGCGGCCTCGCCCTCGGTGCGGGAGGGGGTGCGCGGACCCGATCCCACGGCCGCGCTCCAGCCGTACGCGGTGCGCGCGCAGCAGGACACGGGTGTCGACTTCGTGACGATCATCGATCTGGACGGCATCCGCTTGACGCACCCCAACGAGGACCGGATCGGCGGCCGGTTCCTCGGCCACATCGAACCGGCGCTGCGCGGCGAGACCTTCGCCGAGACCCACACCGGCACGCTGGGGCCCTCGGTCCGGGTGGTCACCCCGGTCCGGGCGAACGCGTCGGGCGGCCCGATCGTCGCCCTGGTCAGTGCGGGCATCACGGTCGACCGGATCAGTGCCCGGGTCCGGGACCAGGTGGTCGCGCTGCTGGCGGTCGCCGCGGGCGCCCTGGTCCTCGGCGGCATCGGCACGTACGTGATCAACGCACGGCTGCGCCGCAGTACGCACGACATGAACGCGGCGGAGCTGAGCCACATGCACGACTACCACCAGGCCGCGCTGCACGCGGTGCGCGAGGGGCTGTTGATGCTGGACGGACAGCGCAGGGTCGCGCTCCTCAACGACGGTGCGCGGGAACTGCTCGGCACCGGTGCGGACGCCGTCGGCCGTTCGGTCGCCGACCTCGGGCTGCCGCCCCCGCTCACCGGGGCGCTGCTCTCCGCCGAGCCCCGGGTGGACGAACTCCACCTGAGCGCGGACCGGGTGCTCGTCGTCAACACCCAGCCCGTGTCCAGCGGTGAGCAGCGCGGCACCGTGGTGACCCTGCGGGACCACACCGAACTCCAGTCGCTGATGGGCGAGCTCGACTCCGAACGCGGCTTCACCCAGGCCCTGCGTTCCCAGGCCCACGAGGCGGCCAACCGGCTGCACACCGTGGTCTCGCTGATCGAGTTGGGCCGGGTGGAGGAGGCCGTCGAGTTCGCCACCGCCGAACTCGAACTGGCCCAGACGCTCACCGACCAGGTGGTCGCGGCGGTCGCGGAGCCGGTGCTCGCGGCGCTGTTGCTCGGCAAGGCCGCCCGGGCCAACGAACGGGGCGTGGAACTGCTCGTCTCGCCCGACAGCCGGATCGACGACGGGCTGCTGCCGCCCTCGTTGCCCGCCCGGGACCTGGTCACCGTGCTCGGCAACCTCATCGACAACGCCGTGGACGCCGCCCAGGGCACCGGGCAGGCCCGGGTGACCGTCACCGCCCGCGCCGCCGACGGCGAGCTGCTGCTGCGGGTCCGCGACACCGGCGCAGGCGTGGACCCGGCGCACGCCGAGGCCATCTTCGACCGGGGGTGGACCACCAAGCCCTCGGCGGGCCGGGCACCCGGACGGGGCCTCGGACTCGCCCTGGTCCGGCAGACCGTCCACCGCTACGGGGGAACCCTCACGGTGAGCGCTTCCCCGTCGGGCGGCGCCGAGTTCACGGCCTCGCTGCCCCTGGGCCACGGCGCCACCGTGCCGGCGGGGGCAGCCCGATGACCGACATCCGGGTGCTGGTCGTCGAGGACGACCCGGTCGCCGCGGACGCCCATGTGCTGTACGTCCAGCGGGTGCCCGGCTTCACCGCGGTCGGTAAGGTCCACACGGCCGCCGACGCCCGGCGGGCGTTGGAGCGGCAACCCGTCGACCTGCTGTTGCTCGACCTGTACCTGCCGGACGGCCACGGCCTGGCGCTCGCGCGTTCGCTCCGTGCGGCCGGGCACCACGCCGACGTGATCGCGGTGACCTCGGCCCGGGACCTCGCGGTGGTGCGGGAGGGGGTGTCGCTGGGGGTGGTCCAGTACGTGCTGAAGCCCTTCACCTTCGCCACCCTGCGCGACCGGCTGGTGCGGTACTCGGAGTTCCGGACAGCGGCGGGCGAGGCCAGCGGACAGGACGAGGTGGACCGGGCGCTGGCCGCGCTGCGGGCGCCCGCCCCCGCGGAACTGCCCAAGGGGCTGAGCGCGCCGACCCTGGAGCGGGTCGTCCACACCCTGCGGTCCGCGGCGGACGGGGTGACGGCCGCGGGGGCCGCCGAGACGGTCGGCATCTCCCGGATCACCGCACGGCGCTACCTGGAGCACCTGGCCGCGACCGGGCGCGCCACCCGCAGCCCCCTGTACGGACAGGTGGGGCGGCCGGAGCTGTACTACCGCTGGGTCCGCGGCGACTGAAGCGACGCGAGCGAGACGGGGCGACCCGGCCGGCGGGCGGTGCCGACGCTTACCCGCAGGTGCGTATCGAAGGAAAAAGTCGGTACTTGTGGGGGAGTTGGCGAGAGACCAGCATGGAGGCACCGCACACGAACCTCCCGAAGGGAAGCACCCCATGGCTGCCGAGAAGACCTCCGTGACCGTACTGGGACTCGGGGCGATGGGCCGCGCTCTCGCCACCGCGTTCGTCCGCGCCGGACACCCCACCACCGTCTGGAACCGGTCCCCGGGCCGGGCCGCCGAACTGGTCGCCCTGGGCGCGACCGAGGCCGGCTCCGCCGAAGAGGCCGTACGCGCCTCCGAGTTGGTGGTGATGTGCCTGGTGGACCACCACGCGGTGACCGCCGTCAACGAGCAGATAGCGGACGCCCTCGCGGGCCGCGTCCTGGTCAACCTGACCTCGGACACCCCCGAGCGGGCCCGGGAGACCGCCGCTTGGGCGGTGGAGCGGGGCATCGACTACCTGGACGGCGCCATCATGGTCCCGGTCCAGGTGATCGGCACACCGGACAGCCTGGTGTTCCACTCCGGACCCCGGGCCCTCTTCGACCGCCACGCGGACGCCCTCGGCGCGCTCGGCGGCAAGATCGAGTACGTCGGCGAGGAGCCGGGCCGGGCCGCCGCCTACGACATGGCACTGCTCGACTACTTCTACGCCAGCATCTCGGGCATGGTGCACGCCTTCGCCCTGGCCGAGGCCGAGGGAGTCGCACCGGGGGACATCGCGCCCTTCCTCGACACGATCACCGGGATCATGCCGCTGATGACCGCCGGTGCGGTGCACGAGATCTCCGCCCGCGACTACGCCGGTGACGCGGCGAACCTGGCGATGATGGCCGCCACCGTCGACCACCTGGTGGAGGTGTCCGAGCACCGCGGACTCGACACGGGCCTGTTGCACGCCGTCCGGGCCGTCGCCCAACGGGCCCTCGCCCAGGGTCGGGGCAAGGAGACCTGGACCGCCACCGTGGAGGCGGTGCGCCCGCCGAAGTGAGCGCCCGAACGGGGGCCGTGCCCGTGGGCCGGGCCGCCCCCGTGGCGGGGGCGCCGACGGAGCCGCAGGAGACCGCCTGCCCCGTGCCGCGCCCCCCGACGCCCGCCCACCCGTTGGTGACCTGCCGCACACGCCCTTGTCATGACGTCGACGTCAGGGCCTAGCGTCATGGACATGCGCATCGGTGAACTCGCGGCACGGGCGGGGACGACCCCCCGGGCCCTGCGGTACTACGAGGCCCGCGGACTGCTGTCCGCGCGGCGCGGGGAGAACGGCCACCGCGTCTACGACGAGGACGCCCTGTTGCTCCTGCGGCAGATCCGCACGCTCCAGGAGTCGGGCTTCGACCTGGAGGAGACCCGGCCGTTCGTGGACTGTCTGCGGGCCGGCCACTCCGAGGGCGACGACTGCCCGGCGTCCCTGGCCGTGTACCGCCGCAAGCTCGCCGAGATCGACGCCCTGATGGCCGAGTTGGCGGCCGTCAGGGAGCGGGTGGGCGATCAGCTCGCCCGTGCCGAGCGGGCCCGGGACGCACTGGGCGCCGCCGCGCTGGTTCCGGGTGGACCGGAGCCCGGGTGTGCCGTGTTCCCCGAGGGAACGGGCCGAGTCGGACCGGAGGACGGACAGACATGATCAGGACCGAAGGATTGGCGGCGGTCACGGACGCGGACTTCGCGGACGTGGTGCTGGCGTCACAGCGGCCGGTACTGGTGGAGTTCACCGCGGACTGGTGCCCGCCGTGCCGCCAGATCGCCCCGGTGCTCGCCGAGATCGCCGCCGAGGAGGCGGACCGGATGACGGTCGTCCAGATCGACGTGGACACCAATCCGGAGACCACCCTCCAGTACGGGGTGATGTCCATGCCGACGCTGATGGTGTTCGACCGTGGTGAGCGGGTGTGGTCGGTGGTGGGCGCCCGCTCCAAGCGGCGCCTGCTGACGGAGCTGGAGGGCGTGGTCTGAGGGACGCGCGGGCCGGATGCCGCCGTCAGCGCGGTGCGTCCGCGGGTCCCGCTGTGCCCGGGGCGAACCAGCCGCGGGACCCCATGGCGCGGCCGGTGTCGATCGCCGGTTGGTAGTGGCGGAAGTAGAGCAGCCGTAGGAGCCGCCCGCGGCTGTTCGTGCCGGTCTTGTCGAACACCTTCTTGAGGTGGTCCCTGACGGTGTGCGGCGAGATCGTCAGCCGGGCGGCGATCTCGCCGTCGGACAGTCCGTAGACGACCAGTTGGGCGACGTGCTGTTCGCGCCGGGTGAGCCCGTACGCCTCCATCATGATCCCGAGGACGTGTTCAGGAGCGCTCGGCCGGAGGATCACGGCGACCCGCCCGTCCTCGTCCATCAGGGTCCCGGTGACCGAGACCCACCGACCGCCGCGGCCCAGCACGCGCAGGGACGCCTCGCCCTCGGCGCGCGCCTTGCTCCGGACGTGGAGGACGGGTTGCTGGAGCAGACCCGGGCCCGCGGGGGAGCCGCCCAACTGGTCCAGCCACACCTGCCCCGCGGGGGTGACCCGGTCGACGCCGCCCCCGGGATCGAAGGTCAGCAGTCCGGGAGCGGTGGCGGCGTCGGCTTCGGCGGCATCGGCGTCGTGCCGGAGGTACGCGCTGCGCAGGCCCCGGGCGACGGTCGGGGCGAGCGCGGACAGGGCCGCGAAATCCTTCTCGTCGAACGGCGGCCGGTCGCCGCCGCGGTGCAGGACCAGTGCACCCCACACCGTGCCGCCGCCGCGCAGCAACACCCGCAGCTCGTCGCCCAGGCCGGTCGGCCGGTAGACGTCGCGGTAGCGGGAGCTGGCGTGCGGGCGGTGGCGGGTGCTGTGCCACAGGCCCGCCGTGGTGCGCCCGGACCGCACCAGGTCGGGGAACTGGTTGACGTCCGCCTCGCCGTACTCGATCTCCAGGAGCCGCGGCAGATGGGAGTGCGGGACGCCCCGCTCGTGGTACCCGCCGGTGTGCAGGAGGGTGGTCGGGTCGAGGGTCAGTCCGCAGACCCCGTCCACGGCGACCACGGCGGGAACGATGTCGTTCAGCCGCGCGAACAGCGTCCGTGGGTCGGGCAGCCCGGTGCAGAGCCGCTCGATCCGTGCGCGGGCCCGGCGCAGCGCGACACCGTGCGCCGCACCCGTTCTCGATGGCGTCATGCGGGGCTGATACCGCAGCGCACGGAGCCGGGAAACCCCCGTTCCCGGGGATGGGGGTGGAGGGCGGGCCGGCGTTAGCGTCCTTGCGCCGCCCCGCGACGTGTGGCGCGGCACCACCCACTCCGTATCGGGGGAACACCATGCGTGGACGTTTGACCAGCCTGGCGGTCGTGGCCGCGGGCGCCTTGACCGCGGTCGTGGCGTTGTCCGGCACCGGACACGCCGCGTCGGACGGCGGCGACCTCAACAACGAGACGCAGTGGAAGATGCACCTCACGTACGGCCTCGGGAGCGGGAGCGACCGGTGCGACGTGTGGAACTACTCGGGCGGACCCTTCGAGAACTGGAAGTACGCCCCCTGCACGCAGCGGTCCCTGGGCGGCAAGAAGCGCAGCGACACGACCAAGGACACCGACGCCTTCACCTTCAACGACCGCGACTACCTGGTGCGGGTCGCCGGCGGTGACACCCGGTGGGCCACCAAGGGCGTGTGGACGAAGCTCTGGGACAACCAGGACGCGAAGTGCGTGGTCGACCCCATGTGGGGCGTGCCGTACTGCACCGTCTACTGGTCGTAGCCGGGCGGTCGCCGGGGCGGCCGGCCGGCCGGAACCGTCCGAAAGGACAAGGGCCCGGCCTCGTGCCAGAGTGAGGACGGGGGTGACCTCGCGGCACCGTCACGGTGCCGCGCACGTCCCGTGTTCTGGAGGGCCCGAGACATGCCCGAGATCAATGAACCCTATGCCCCCGGTACCCCGTGCTGGGTGGATCTGATGGCGCAGGACCAGACCGCCGCGATGGAGTTCTACGGTCGGCTCTTCGGCTGGGGCGGCGAGGTCGGCCCACCCGAATTCGGTGGCTACGCGGTGATGGAGAAGGACGGCCGCGCGGTCGCCGGAATCGGCCCGGCCATGGCCCCCGAGGGGCACCCGGAACCGCCGCACGTCTGGACGACGTACCTGGCGAGCGACGACGCCGACACGACCGCCCGCCGGATCACCGACGCGGGCGGCGCGCTGCTGTTCGGCCCCGAGGACGTGGGGACCCTCGGTCGGATGCTGGTGGCGTCCGACTCGACGGGTGCCGTGTTCGGGGTGTGGGGACACCGCGACTTCGTGGGCGCCGGCCGGGTCAACGAGCCGGGCTCGGTGATCTGGTGCGACTGCAACACCCGCGACCTGCCGGCCGCCGCCGCCTTTTACCACGCGGCGCTGGGGCTCGAAGCCCGGCCGATGGTGGAGGCCCCCGGCGAGTACCTGGGGCTGTTCACCCCGGCCCGGCCCGACTATCCGGTGGGCGGCATCGGCGCCATGGAACAACGGTTCCCGCCGGAGGTGCCCGCGCACTGGATGACGACGTTCGCGGTGGCCGACCTCGCCGCGACGGTCGCCACCCACACCGCGGGCGGCGGCACGGTCGTCGTGGAGCCCACGAGCACCCCGTGGGGGGACATGGCCGGTCTGGTCGACCCCTGGGGCGCCCACTTCGGCGTGATGCAGCCCGCGGGCTGACCCGCTCGGTCACCGTACTCACGTACGTCTCGGCCGGGTCCACGTAGGGCAGTGCGTTCCGCTGCGCGTGCGCTGTCTGGTGCGGGTGCGCTTCGCTGTTGCGCAGTTCCCCGCGCCCCTGATCGGGTGCGTTCCGTTGCGGGTGCGCGTCCCCGTGCGGGTGCGCTCCGGATTCGTGCAGTTCCCCGCGCCCCTATCGGGGCACACCGGTCCCGATAGGGGCGCGGGAGCCACGCACGCCCAACAGAACGCCACAAAAAATCCCCTAGGCACCTTGTGCCTAGGGGATTGCTTCATATACATTCAAGAATTCGTGACTACTTATAAATGTCACGAGAAAGTTTACTAACCGAAGCGTATCCGGGCGGGAGCGGAATTGTCAAGCAGGGACATGGCAGCGAATACACGGCGAACGGACGAGCTTCGAACGGCAGGCCAGAACGGCGGAAAGCCCATGGATCGGGAACTGCGGGCGGAACAGGAATTCATCGACGGACTCCACGAGCGCGTCGACCGACTGCGCGGACACGCCGAGTCATCGGTCACGGGCGCCCTCACCCCGGTGGGCAACGGCCTCCAGGCCCGGGTCGAACGGGACGTCCTGCTCCACGAACGGTCGGGGTACCTGGCCGCGCTGAACGCCGTCGAAGGCTCCCTGTGCTTCGGCCGGATCGACCTCACCTCCGGCGCCGTCCACCACATCGGCCGGATCGGCGTGCGCGACGAGGACCCCGGCACCGGTGAACTCGTGCCCGTCCTCGTCGACTGGCGCGCCCCCGTCGCCCGCCCCTTCTACCTCGCCACCGGCCACACCCCCCTCGGCCTGCGTCGCCGCCGCCACCTGACGTACGAGGGCCGCACGGTCACCGCCCTGCACGACGAGATCCTCGACCTGGACGACGCCACCCGCACCGGCCACGAGGACCCCACCGGCGACACCGTGCTGCTCGCCGCGCTGAACACGGCCCGCACCGGCCGCATGGCGGACATCGTCCGCACCATCCAGGCCGAACAGGACCGCGTCATCCGGGCCCCGCACCGGGGCGTCCTGGTCATCGAGGGCGGCCCCGGAACCGGCAAGACCGCCGTCGCCCTGCACCGTGCCGCCTACCTCCTCTACGAGTACCGCGAACTCCTCGCCCGCAGGGCCGTCCTGATCGTCGGACCCAACCCGGCGTTCCTCCGCTACATCGGCGAGGTGCTGCCCTCGCTCGGGGAGACCGGGGTGCTCCTCGCGACCGTCGGCGAGCTGTACCCGGGCGTCCGCGCCACCGGCACCGACACCCCGCGCGCCGTCGAGGTGAAGGGCGACGCCGACATGGCCCGGGTGCTCGCGGCCGTCGTCGCCGACCGGCAGGCACTGCCCGACCCGGTGATCCCCATCGAGCACGACCGGGACGTCCTCCTCCTCGACGCGGGCCTCGTCCGGGTCGCCCGCGAGCGGACCCGGGCCCTGAACCTCCCGCACAACGTGGCCCGCGAACACTTCGAGGGGCACCTCGTCAACACCCTCACCGACATGCTCGCCGAACGCATCGGCACCGACCCGTACGACGGCTCCAACCTGCTCGACCCCTCGGACCTCACCCAGATCCGCGACGAGATCGGCGCCAACCCCGAGGTGCACGCCGCGATCGAGGAACTGTGGCCCCGGCTCAGCCCCGAACGCCTCGTCACCGAGTTCCTCGCCGACCCCACGCACCTCGCCCCCGAGGACGCCGCCGCGATCCGCCGCGCCCCGAGCACCAACCCCGACTGGACCCCCGCCGACGTACCGCTCCTCGACGAGGTCGCCGAACTCCTCGGCGAGGACGACCGCGCGGCCCGCGCCGCCGCCGAACGGGAGCGCCTGGACCGGATCGCCTTCGCCCAGGGCGTCCTGGACGTGGCGTACGCCTCCCGCACCTACGAGTTCGAGGACAAGGACGACGAGGAGTCCGAGGTGCTCGGCGCGCACGACATCATCGACGCCGAGCGGATGGCCGAACGGCACGACGAGGAGGACCACCGCAGCGCCGCCGAACGCGCCGCCGCCGACCGCACCTGGGCCTTCGGACACGTCATCGTGGACGAGGCGCAGGAACTGTCCGCGATGGCGTGGCGGCTGCTGATGCGCCGCTCGCCCACCCGCTCCATGACCCTGGTCGGGGACCCGGCGCAGACCGCCGACGAGGCGGGCGTCGGTTCCTGGGAACGGGCCCTCGCCCCGTACGTGCAGGACCGTTGGGAGCACACCGTCCTCGACGTCAACTACCGCACCCCGGTGGAGATCATGGACCTCGCGGCGGAGGCCCTGCGCGCGGAACGGCCCGGCTTCGAGCCCCCGAAGTCGGTCCGCACGGCCGGCACCCGCCCCTGGGTCCGCGCGACCACGAAGGACGCCCTTCCGGCGACCCTCGCGCACGCCGTACGGGAGGAACTGCCCGTCGAGGGGCGCCTCGCGGTGATCGCGCCCCGCGCCCTGCACCCCGCGCTCGCCGCGGAACTGCCGGACGTCACGGCGGGCGAGGAACCCGACCTGACCCGGCGGGTCGTCCTGCTGGACCCGCGCCAGTCCAAGGGCCTCGAATTCGACACGGTCATCGTGGTCGAACCGGGGGAGTACCGCACCAGCGACCTGTACGTGGCGATGACCCGCGCCACCCAGTCCCTGGGCCTGATCCACACGGGCCGCCACTCGCTGCCCTGGCTCCCGGCCCCGTCCGCGCGCTGACCCCCGCCCGCGTCTGACGTCGACGGGTGAGGGGCCCGGCCCCGCTCCGGCCCCGGGCCCCTCACCCGTCGCGCAGGCGCGCCCCTTCGACGATGAGCCACACGGCGACCAGCATCAACGTCCCCCATACGGTGAGCAGCAGGATGCCGCCCCAGAACGCCCCGTCCCCACTCACCCGTCGCCGGGCGCGCCGCCTCGGCCGCGTCCTCATGACCCGTTCTCCGGGGGTACGGGTGGCTCGCCCCAGGCGGTGAGCGCCTTCGCGACCACCCCGGCCGCGTGGACGTTGCACCAGCCGAGGTTGATCACCGGGGGCCGGTAGCCGTCCTCGACCACGGACAGCCCGTGCAACGTCAGCCCCACCCCGTGCGCGGCCTCCCGCAGCCGTTCGCTCGCGGCGGCGGCCCGCTGCGCAGGGGTCGTCCGCCGCGTCCGGAAGCCGACCTCCCTGGCCAGGATCGCCGCCACGGACTCCGCGGGCTTCGGGTCCCGAGCACTCCGCGGCACCTCGGCCCACACCACCTTGCCGGCCGCCGTGACGATGACGCCCCAGGCGGCCGGGCACAGCTGGTCGAGGATGACCAGCCCCCGCCCCCGGTCGTCGAGCGGTTCCTCCCGCCGGACGTGCGGGGTGCCGTGCCCCGAGTCGTGCACCTCCACCCGGGTGCGCTGCCCGTCCACGTCCACGACGAGCCGCACCACCTCAGTGGGCCCGCACCCGTACCGAACGGCGTTCGTCACCAACTCGCTCACCACCAGCACGACGGCGTCCACGTGCTCCTCGGCCACGGGTGCGTACGCCTCGACCCGCTCGCGGGCGAACCGCCGTGCGGCGCGGGCGGATCTGGGGTTTCCGTGCAACAGCAGCACGGGAGGTGGGTCGGGCACCCGGTCGTATGTCGCACTGGGTCGATGGGTCATGGGGTCCCCTCATGTGGTGCTGCGCGGGATGGCGACGGCGCGATGGCGCCCGGCGCGAGGCGGGCGGACGACCGCTTCCCGGACGTATCTGACGCATCGTCAATTACGTCCCAGGCGTGCTTGGTCGCCCATTCCAGGCTGCCCACTGGAAGGCCCGCCGTGCAAGACTTCATGGCGAGACAACGTCTTAAGGGTGTCGAACTGATGACCTCTCTTGCGAGGTGAGGCCATGGGCTCTTTCATCGCGGGTGATAGGCATTCGCTGTACTCAGCCAGGGAAGGGAACGAGTGTGGCCGAGGGAACCACCGGATCGACGGTGCCGCGTAGGCAACTGGGGCGCCATCTGAAGGAGTTGCGGGGCCGCGCACGCCTCACAGTTCGTGCGGCGGCAGCCAGCCTGGAATGGTCGGAAGCCAAGATGTGGCGTATCGAGACAGGGCAGACACCGCTACGCGCCTTGGACGTGCAAGCCATGTGCACGGTGTACGGCGCTCCGGCGGACTTGACCCAAGCCCTGATGGAACTTGCCAAGGAGACCAAGGCGCGGGGCTGGTGGCACTCGTACGAGTCCATTCCCGCGTGGTTCAACGTGTACGTGGGTCTAGAGGAGAGCGCGAGTGACCTCGCCACCTACGAGAGCACCCTCGTGCCGGGCCTTCTCCAGACCGATGAGTACGCTAGGGCGGTCACTCTCACACACCACCCGGAGACCGCGGAAGACGAACTGGCTGGCCGAGTTCGTCTGCGACTGGAACGGCAGTCGATCCTGACTCGCCCCGCGGACCCGACTCCGTTGAGGGTCGCCCTGTCTGAGGCAGTGCTGCGGACGCCGGTCGGTGGCGCGGAGGTCATGGCCAGGCAGTTGGCACACCTCGTCTACATGTCGGCCCTGCCTCACATCAGGGTGCGTGTGGTGCCGTTCGTCATCGGAGCGCACTCAGGCATCACCACTGGCCCGTTCGTCATCCTGCGATTCCCGGTCAGGGGGGATGGTGCCGAGACGGAGCCTCCCACTGTTTACGCTGACGGCTACACAGGGGGGCTCTACCTCGACAAAGCGAGTGAGGTAGCGCAGTACGAGACCGCATTTGCGGGCATTTGGTCCGCGGCGCTTGATGAGGAGGCGACTCAACACCTCCTCGCTGACGTAGCAGGGAGTTACAGGCAGTCATGACCAACGAGTGGGTGCGGTCCAGCTACAGCGACGGGCACGGAAACTGCGTGGAGACGCAGGTGCGTGACACCAGCGTGGCCGCTCGGGACAGCAAGCAGTACGCCGGTCCGGAGGTGGTCACCAGTCGTTCGGGGTGGCAGAGGTTCGTTTCGAGCCTCCGAACCGGGGATCTGCACCCATAGTGACTCTGAGTCCGAACTCGGGCAGGGAGCACGCCCCCTAGCGCGGTAGCCACCGGAACGGGGGCTCCCCGACGTGCGTACGCGTTGGGGATGCTCCACCTGCGCGGGCTGACCCTGGCGGGTCGGGCGAAGGACCGGCGTGCCGCGGACAGCCACATCGCCAAGGCGTGGGACCTCGCGGAGCGGTTCGACGGCGAGATGAACCGCTACGGCATCCACTTCGGCCCCGAGAACACCGCCGTGCACGTGATCGCGACCTCGGGTGACCTCAACCGACACGAGGACGCCGTCTCGATCATGGGTGAGCTGGAGCGGCAGCGGAGGGGCATCACCCTGCCCGCCACCCGTACCAGCCCCCTGCACATGAACATCGCCCGGTCGCACATGACGCTGGGGAACCGGGACACGGCCCTGGAGCACCTGGAGAAGGCGTGGGTCCTGGCCCCGCAACTGGCGAGGGTGCACCCCACCTCCCAGGAGGTGCTGCGCGTGCTGACCAGCCGTCACAAGCGGAGCAACCCGCGGTTGACCCGACTGGCCAAGCTCGCCGAAATCCGCTTCTGAACGGGCCGGTTGAGCCACGCGGCACCGTGCGTGGCGTCGGCGTACCCTTTCGGCTCAGGAGAGTCATCAGCCACGTACTGCGATCGACTCCGAGGTCGACGTCGGCTCGACACGCCGAAAGAGGAACAGTGACGGCAACATTCTCAGAGATACGAGCCTTGTTGGGTGAACCCCGGTTCAACTGGACCGATCCGGCTCCGTGGCAGGAAATGGAGCGGGAGTTCGGAGTCGCGTTCCCCGAGGACTTCCGTGAGGTCATGGACGCCTACGGTTCCATCACGGTCAACACGCAGCTGTATCTGCGCCACCCGGCCAGCTTTCCCCTGTTCAACTTGAGGGACTACGTCAGGGACGAGCTCGAGGCGTGGCGTGAAGAGGAGTTTGCCGAGTACCTGCCGAGCCCGGTGGGGCCGAACCCCGGTGAGTTGATGCCGATGGCGACGGCCATGACGGGGGAATGGATTTTCCTCCGCGTTCCCGACGACTCCTCGTCGCCCTGGCGCGTCCTGGTCCAGGAGTTCGACAGTCCCGGCTGGGAACTCCACGAGATGACGTTCGGCGAATGGTTGCTGGCGTACCTCAGAGGCGAGGAAGTGACGCTGTGTTCTCGTAACCTCGCGCCGGAGGGGCCGTTCTACGAGCGGACGGGCTGAACCGAGGTCCGCAGGCGAAACCCGTGCGCATGCACCGCCGCCCGTCGGGTCGCGAACGTCAGCGGCGGGCCGCCAGCCGCTTGAGTCGGTCGCGTTCCACGGGACGTGCTCGACGCCGGGCTCCGGGCTGCCGACATGACCGCTCACGTAGGCACCCCACGCGTGGGACCCCGCTCAGGCCGGGCGAAGCCAGTCCCGAGGGTGCCGTCACGATCCGAAAGGTCTATGAGCCCTCCGCAGGCCAAGAGTACGCAAGGCAACTGCGGAGTCACCCGAGAATGATTCTCTCGTCACCGAAGTCGGCTACGATTTCCAGCTTTCCGCCCAAAGCCGCCACATAGGCGACGAGTGTGCTGAGCTCCGACCGGCTGAGATCGCCTCGCTCGATGGCGCTTACGCGCGACTGGCTGATACCCATGGCGTCTGCCATGGACCGTTGGGTCATCTGTCTGCGCTTCCTCGCTTCCGCGAGACGGTGAGCCCGAACCTCGGTCAGCATGCGACCGCGGTGCGTGTCTACCGTGTCCTCGTCGTCCGGACCAAGGAGTTCGCTCCTGAGATCCTGCCAGTTCGTACTCATGGAACCTCCTCTGCAAGTACGAGATGGATGATCACGTCTGACCTTGAAGCTTAAGGTGAGTGGAGTAGCGCTCCTGAGCGAGGGGGATGGCGTCCCGGTACCACCCTCTCCAGTTTCCGGACTTGTCACCAGCTACCAGCAGCACAGCGCACCGACTCGGGTCGAATGCGAACAAGATGCGTACCTCCGAATCGCCCGATGAGCCGGGTCGGAGTTCCTTGAGGTGTCGCAGCTCCGACCCCTGCACCGTGTCCACCAGTGGGCGCCCCAGCGCTGGCCCCTGCGCTGTACAACACTTGTGTTGTGTTCGGTCGAGGTGCTGCCGTTCTGTGGCCGCGCGAGGGAACGTCGCTCACGCCGGACGCAGCCAGACCGTGGCCAGCGGGGGGAGCGTGAGTTCCAGGCTCACCGGCCGACCGTGGGCACCCTGCTGCTGCGGTCGCACCGGGCCGGGCGTGCCGACGCCGCTGCCCCCGTACCGTTCGGCGTCCGTGTTGAGGACCTCGCGCCAGGCGGGGACGGAGTCGGGCACGCCGAGCCGGTAGCCGTGGCGCACGACCGGCGAGAAGTTGCACACCGCGAGCAGCGGCTCGCCCGCCGCGTCGAAGCGCAGGAACGCGAGGACGTTGTCCTCCGCGGTCTCCGCACAGTCCGCGGCCACCCAGGCGAAGCCCGCCGGGTCCGTGTCCCGCTGCCACAGGGCGGGCGCCTCGCGGTACACCGCGTTCAGGTCCCGTACGAGGTCCCGTACGCCCCGGTGGTCGGGCTCGGCCGCGTACGAGGGGTCGAGCAGCCACCAGTCGGGGCCGTGCGCCTGGGACCACTCCGCGCCCTGGGCGAACTCCTGCCCCATGAAGAGGAGTTGTTTGCCCGGGTGCGCCCACATGAAACCGAGGTAGCCGCGGTGTCCGGCCCGCTGTTGCCACCAGTCGCCCGGCATCTTGGACACCAGGGACCGCTTGCCGTGCACCACCTCGTCGTGGGAGATCGGCAGGACGTAGTTCTCGCTGTACGCGTACACCATCGAGAACGTCATCTCGTGGTGGTGGTACTTGCGGTGCACCGGTTCGTGGGCCACGTAGGCGAGGGAGTCGTGCATCCAGCCCATGTTCCACTTCAGGCCGAAGCCGAGGCCGCCGAAGCCGTCCGCGCCGACCAGGTGCGTGGGCCGGGTGACGCCGTCCCAGGCGGTGGACTCCTCGGCGATCGTCACGACCCCGGGCACCTTGCGGTACACGGTCGCGTTCAGTTCCTGGAGGAACGCCACCGCGTCCAGGTTCTCCCGGCCGCCGTACTCGTTGGGGGACCACTGGCCGTGTTCGCGCGAGTAGTCGAGGTACAGCATCGAGGCGACCGCGTCCACGCGCAGCCCGTCGATGTGGAACTCCTGGCACCAGTAGACGGCGTTGGCGACCAGGAAGTTGCGGACCTCGCGCCGGCCGTAGTCGAACTCCAGGGTGCCCCAGTCGGGATGCGCGGCCCGCGCCGGGTCCGGGTGTTCGTACAGCGGGCGTCCGTCGAACTCGGCGAGCGCCCAGTCGTCCCGGGGGAAGTGCGCGGGCACCCAGTCCATCAGCACCCCGATGCCCGCCCGGTGCAGCGCGTCGACCAGGTACTTGAAGTCGTCCGGGGTGCCCATCCGGGAGGTCGGCGCGTAGAAGCCGGTGACCTGGTAGCCCCAGGAGCCGCCGAAGGGGTGCTCGGCGAGCGGCATCAGTTCGACGTGGGTGAAGCCGAGGTCGCCGACGTACGCGGGGAGTTGCTCCGCGAGTTGACGGTACGTCAGGCCGGGGCGCCAGGAGGGGAGGTGGACTTCGTAGACGGAGAAGGGGGCTTCGTGCACGGCCGGGGCGGCGCGGCGGGCCAGCCACTCGGCGTCCCGCCACTCGTGGCGCGAGACGTGCACGACCGAGGCGTTGGCGGGGGGCACCTCGGCGTACCGGGCCATCGGGTCGGCCCGCTGGGTCAGCGAACCGTCGGGCCGGGCGATCTCGAACTTGTACAGCTCGCCCTCGCCGATGCCCGGCACGAACAGTTCCCACACCCCGCTGGACCCCAGCGACCGCATCGGGTGGGAGGTGCCGTTCCAGTGGTTGAACGCGCCGATGACCCTGACCCCGCGCGCATTGGGCGCCCACACCGTGAACCGGGTGCCCGTGGTGCCCTGGTGGGTCAGCGGGCGCGCCCCCAGCGCCGTCCACAGCTCCTCGTGCCGCCCCTCGCCGATCAGGTGCAGGTCGAAGTCGCCGAGCGAGGGCAGCAGCGCATAGGGGTCGACCGTCTCCACCTCGGTGCCCTGGTAGGCGATCCGCAGGCGGTACGCGGGCACGTCGGGCGTGGGCAGCAGGGCGCTGAAGAAGCCGTCGCCGTCGTCGCGCAGTGCCAGCCGCCGGCCGTCCGCGACCAGGGTGACCCCGAGGGCGTACGGCCGCAGCACCCGTACGGCCGTGCCCCCCTCGACGGGGTGCGCGCCGAGTACCGCGTGCGGGTCGTGGTGGGTGCCGCTCAGCAGCCGCCCCCGGTCCTGCGCGCCGACGGGCACCGGGTCGTGCGCCGGCTCGGGCGCCGGTACGGGGTCGGGGGCCGGTCCCGGGTCGACCTCGGGGGCCGGCGGCGGGACCGCGGCGGTGGTGCGGCCGGCGGCCCGGGCCGCCCCCGTGCGCGCCGGGCCCTTCGCGGCCTTCGGCGCCGAGGCCACGGCCTTCGGCGCCCCGGCCGCGGGCTTCCGCTTCGGCCCGGCCTCCCGGTCCGAGGCCCGGGTGGTGCGCCCCCGACCCGGGGGCTTCGCCGGCGTCCCGCGCGGGGCGGGCGCCTGGGCGGCGGCCGGTGCGGTGCGGTGCGGCGGGGCCAGCGGCGCCACTGGTGCGGCCAGCGGTGCGGTGCGGGGCGTGTCGGACGGTTCGCTGGCGGGGGGACGACGGGTCACGGGGTGCCTCCTCGGCGGGGCCGGTGGGGGAAGGGGGCGGAACCTGGGGGGCGTGCGGGGGCGGTTCAGGGGTGGCTCGGGGTGTCGGGGGCGGCGAGGCGTTCCACCGCGGCGAGCGGCACGGGCAACCAGTCGGGGCGGTGCCGGGCCTCGTACAGCACCTCGTACACCGCCTTGTCCGTCTCGTACGCCCGCAGCAGCACCGGTTCGTGCCGGGGGTCGCGGCCGGACACCCGCGCGTACCCGGCGCAGTAGGCGTTGCGGCAGGCGTCGGCCCAGTCGGGGGACCAGGGGCGGTGCTGGCGGGCCGCGTAGTCGAAGGAGCGCAGTATCCCCGCCACGTCACGGACCGCGGGCTGCGGCAGCCGGCGTTCGGTCAGCGGCCGGGCAGGCTCCCCCTCGAAGTCGATGAGGGACCACTCGCCGTCGGGGGCGCGCAGGCACTGCCCGAGGTGCAGGTCCCCGTGCACCCGTTGCGCGGTCCAGGAACGCCGCCCCGTGCCCAACTGGCCCAGGGCGTCGAAGGCGGTGCGCAGCCCCCGGGCGTACGGGCGCAGCGCGGGTACCGCCCGGGCGGTGTCGTCGAGTCGGCGGACCATGCCCCGGACCAGCGCCTCGATCTGCGGGCCGCCGAGGGTGACCGGCGGCAGCGCCCGGGCGAGCGCCCCGTGCACCTCCGCGGTGGCCCGGCCCAGCGCACCGGCCTGCACGGTGAAGTCCTCGCCCCGGCCGAGGGAGCCCAGCGCCAGGTCCCAGCCGTCGTGGGCGCCGCCCAGGAACGGTTGGAGCACGCCGAGCACGAGCACCCCGTCCGGTCCTGCGTAGGCCGGTTCCGCATCCGCTCCAGGGCCCCGCGCGCCCACCTCGGCGTGGAACCAGGCGGCCGGCGGCGGCACCCGTCCGCAGCCCTCGGTGGCGAGGACGAGCGGCAGTTCCAGATCGGGATGGGTGCCGGGCAGGATGCGGCGGAACAGCTTGAGGATGAACGTATCCCCGTACACCAGTGAGGAGTTCGACTGTTCGACGCCGAGGACCCGGGAGGGCAGCCCGGAGGGGATCACGGTGTGCGCGGTCCGCTCGAAGCGCAGTTCGCCGATCCGGGCCCGCATCCGCAGCGCCTCCAGCAGCAGCGCGGCGAGCCGTGGGTCGTAGAGCGCCTCGTACACGGTGCCGCCGCGCAGCGGGCCCCGGTCGGGGCGGCCGATGAGGGCGGGCGCGAGCTGCGGGGGCAGGGAGCGGCGGACGCCGATGAGGAGCTGGTAGCAGTCCGCGGTCGGCCCGTCGGGTGAGGTCTGCTCGGCCCGGACCAGGAGGTGCAGCAGGCGCGGGGAGCTGCCCGGGGGCACCAGGTCCGTCGCCGACACCACGGTGAAGCCGCGCACCGGACGGCCCTTGCCCGCGAACCACCGCTGCCGCGGTAGCCAGGACCGCAGCAGGGGACCGAGCGATTCGATCAGCTCGGGGCGGGCGACGGGCGGCAGGTCCGCCCGGGTGACGGCCTCCGACATGGCGGGTCGCTCCTTTCTGGCGGGGCGCCTCGTGCGGTTCTGCGAAGGGGCCCGGACCGTTGCCGCAGCCCCCGGGCCGGTGGGCCCGGGCTCGCGGGGCGCCCCCCGTGGACCCGGGCCCGGGCCCGTACCGTCGTGCTCCGGGGTCAGCCCGTCCGGCCGGGGAGGTGGTGCCGGGCACCGCCGCCCGCGGGGGAACCGGCGTCCTGGCGGGGTTCCTCGCGCAGCCGGAACCAGTAGAAGCCGTGGCCGGCGAGGGTCAACAGGTACGGCAGCTCCCCGATCGCGGGGAACCGCACCCCGCCGATCAACTCCACCGGGTGCCGCCCGCTGAACTGCCGCAGGTCCAGCTCGGTCGGCTGGGCGAACCGGGAGAAGTTGTGCACGCACAGCACCAGGTCGTCGCTGCCGTCACCGCCGTGCCCGGAGGGCGCCTCGCGCAGGAACGCCAGCACCGCCGGGTTGGAGGACGGCAGTTCGGTGTACGAGCCGAGGCCGAAGGCCGCGTTCTGCTTGCGGATCTCGATCATCCGCCGGGTCCAGTGCAGCAACGAGGACGGGGACGACATCGACGCCTCGACGTTGGCGACCTGGTACCCGTACACCGGGTCCATGATCGTCGGGAGGTAGAGCCGCCCCGGGTCGCAGGAGGAGAAGCCCGCATTGCGGTCCGGCGTCCACTGCATCGGGGTGCGGACGGCGTCCCGGTCGCCGAGCCAGATGTTGTCGCCCATGCCGATCTCGTCGCCGTAGTAGAGGATCGGCGAGCCGGGCAGCGACAGCAGCAGGGCCGTGAACAACTCGATCTGGTTGCGGTCGTTGTCGAGCAGCGGCGCGAGGCGGCGGCGGATGCCGAGGTTCGCCCGCATCCGCGGGTCCTTGGCGTACTCCGCGTACATGTAGTCGCGCTCTTCGTCGGTGACCATCTCCAGCGTCAACTCGTCGTGGTTGCGCAGGAAGATCCCCCACTGGCAGCCGGACGGGATCTGCGGCGTCTTCGCCAGGATCTCGGACACCGGGTGACGCGACTCGCGGCGCACCGCCATGAAGATCCGCGGCATCACCGGGAAGTGGAACGCCATGTGGCACTCGTCGCCGCCCTCGGAGAAGTCCCCGAAGTAGTCGACGACGTCCTCCGGCCACTGGTTGGCCTCCGCGAGGAGCACCGTGTCCGGGTAGTGGGCGTCGATCTCGGCGCGCACCCGTTTCAGCATCCGGTGCGTGGCTGGCAGGTTCTCGCAGTTGGTGCCCTCCTCCACGTACAGGTAGGGCACGGCGTCGAGCCGGAACCCGTCGATGCCGAGGTCCAGCCAGAACTTCAGGGCCGCGATGATCTCGTCCTGCACGGCCGGGTTGTCGAAGTTCAGGTCCGGCTGGTGGGAGAAGAAGCGGTGCCAGTAGTACTGCTTGCGCACCGGGTCGAAGGTCCAGTTGGACGCCTCGGTGTCGACGAAGATGATCCGTACGTCCTGGTACTGCTTGTCGTCGTCGGCCCAGACGTAGTAGTCCCCGTAGGGGCCGTCCGGATGGGCGCGGGACTCCTGGAACCACGGGTGCTGGTCGCTGGTGTGGTTCATCACGAAATCGATGATCACGCGCATGCCGCGCTGGTGCGCGGCGTCGACGAACTCCACGAAGTCGGCGAGGTCGCCGAACTCCGGGAGGACGGCCGTGTAGTCCGAGACGTCGTAACCGCCGTCGCGCAGCGGCGACTTGAAGAACGGCGGCAGCCAGAGGCAGTCGACGCCCAACCACTGGAGGTAGTCCAGTTTGGCGGTGAGGCCCTTCAGGTCGCCGACGCCGTCGCCGTTGCTGTCCTGGAACGAGCGGACGAGGACCTCGTAGAAGACGGCCCGTTTGAACCAGTCCGGGTCACGGTCCCGGGCCGGCGTGTCTTCGAACGTGTCGGGTACGGGTTCATTGACGATCATCGTGTGGGTGACCCTCCGATCGGTGAGGACGGTCGCAGGAGCGTGAAGACGTGCGCGGGCGCGCGGCCCGGTTCTAGGCGCACGTAATTGGCCCTGCCCCAGTGGTAGGTCTCGCCGGTGAGCTCGTCGCGCACCGGTGCGGACTCGTGCCAGCCGAGTCCGAGTTGCGGCATGTCCAACGACACCGTGGACTCCTGGGTGTGGTGCGGATCCAGGTTCACGACCACCAGAACCGTGTTCGAACCGCCCGGTCCCGCGGCGGTCTTCGAGTACGCGATCACGGCGTCCTGGTCGGTGTGGTGGAAGTGGAGATCTCGCAACTGCTGGAGGGCGGGACTGCGCCTGCGGATCCGGTTGAGGGTGGTGATCAGGGGCGCGATGCTACGCCCTGTGCGCTCGGCCGCCTCCCAGTCCCGGGGACGCAACTCGTACTTCTCGGACCGCAGGTACTCCTCGCTGCCGCGGCGCAGTGCGGTGTTCTCGCACAGTTCGTATCCGCTGTACACGCCCCAGGACGGGGAGAGCGTGGCCGCGAGCACCGCCCGGACCTCGAACGCCGGGCGTCCGCCCCGCTGGAGGTACTCGTGGAGGATGTCCGGCGTGTTCACGAACAGGTTCGGGCGCATCACCGCGGACGAGTCCCCGCCGGCCAGTTCGGACAGGTATTCGGTCAGCTCGCGCTTGGAATTACGCCAGGTGAAGTACGTGTACGACTGCTGGAAACCGACGGCTGCGAGGGTCCGCATCATCGCGGGACGGGTGAACGCCTCGGCCAGGAAGATGACGTCCGGATCGGACGCGTTCACCTCGGTGATGACGCGTTCCCAGAAGACGACCGGCTTGGTGTGCGGGTTGTCCACCCGGAAGATCCGCACCCCGCGGGTCATCCAGAACCTCAGCAGTCGCACGGTCTCGCGCACCAGGCCGTCCATGTCCCGGTCGAACGCGATCGGGTAGATGTCCTGGTACTTCTTCGGCGGGTTCTCGGCGTGCGCGATCGTGCCGTCGGACCGGTGGTGGAACCACTCGGGGTGCTCGGTCACCCAGGGGTGGTCGGGGGAGCACTGGAGCGCGAAGTCGAGCGCGACCTCAAGGCGCAGCTCGCTGGCCCGGTGCACGAACGCGTCGAAGTCGTCGAGGGTCCCGAGGTCCGGGTGGACGGCGTCGTGCCCGCCCTCCGGCGAGCCGATCGCCCACGGCACGCCGACGTCGTGGGGGCCCGCCGAAAGGGTGTTGTCGGGGCCCTTGCGGTACGTCCTGCCGATCGGGTGAACGGGCGGCAGGTAGACCACGTCGAAGCCCATCGCCGCGATGGCCGGCAGCCGCTCGGCGGCCGTCCTGAACGTGCCGCTCACCGGCCGCTTCCCCGGCGCCGTCCTGGCCCCCTCGGAGCGCGGGAAGAACTCGTACCAGGAGCCGAAGAGCGCACGGCGCCGCTCCACCAGGAGCGGCGCGGGCTCCGAGACGGTCAGCAGGTCCCGCAGCGGATGGCGGTCGAGTACCTCCGTGACCCGGGGGGCCACGGCCGCGGCGAGCCGCGCGGCGGGCGGACGGCTCCGGTCGCGCAGGGCGTCCGCCGCGCTGAGCACGCTCTCCCGGCGACCCTTGGCCTTGGGCACCGCCTTGGCCGCCCGCTCGTGCAGCAGGGCGCCCTCCTCCAGGACGAGTTCGGTGTCGATGCCCGCCCGGACCTTGATCCGCGCGTGTCGGCGCCAGGTCGCGAGGGGGTCGCTCCACGCCTCCACGGTGAAGGTCCAGCGCCCCTCGCCGGTCGGGGTGACGGTGGCGCCCCAGCGGTCGCTGCCCGGGGCGAGCTCCCGCATCGGGGTCAGGACCCCGGTCCTCCCGTCCGGGTCGGTGAGCACCACGCCCGCGGCCACGGCGTCCTGGCCCTCACGGAACACGGTGGCACTGACCAGGAACGATTCGTTCACCACCGCCTTCGCGGGCCGGCGCCCGTGGTCGACCAGGGGGTGGAGATCAGTTACGGGAACACGACCGATCGGCGGATTCACGGCATCACCTTGGGGGCTCTGCGAGGCAGTGGCTCGAATATGTGAGTATGTGCGGCTTTTGTCCTCTTTGTATCGATGGTGGGGGTGGTGTGCGGTGTGCGGGCTGGGCCGCTCCTGTCCGCGGTCGCGCAGTTCACTCGATCGGGCCCGCGAAACTCGGTCACCCGGGTAGGAACTCGCGGCTGGGGCCCGGGTGGCGGGCCGGGTGGGAGGTGCGCGCTTCGGTCCGTGAGGGGGAGCATTCCCCTGGGCCCGGGGTGGACAACCGGTCGTACGGTCGCTGATCGCGCGTGCGTGCGGATGTGGCTGTGCCCGTGCCTGTGGCTGTGGCTGGGTGAGTGGTACCGGGGTCGCGGTGTGCGGTGCGCGCGGCGGTCGGGGTGGCGTCGCCGGACATGGGTCGGGCCCCCGTGACCGGTGGTGTGGTGCGTGGTCGCGGGGGCCCGGACGGCTGTCGGCCGTGTCGGCCGTGTGGGTCCTGTCGTGCTGGGTGCGGAGGTTAACCCTTGCGCTTGTTGATCTCGTCGGTGAGTTGGGGCAGGACCGTGAACAGGTCGCCGACCACGCCGTAGTCGACCAGATCGAAGATCGGCGCTTCGGGATCCTTGTTCACCGCGACGATCGTCTTCGACGTCTGCATCCCCGCACGATG
>NZ_JBHXEN010000038.1:0-6972 GCF_042724695.1 Streptomyces sp. NPDC127068
GTCCACCCCCTGTTCCGTGTCCACCCCCGCAGCCTCATATCTCCACGGGGGGGGTCTGGCTGTGCCCCCACCCGGGGGTACACCCCCCCACGCGGTCCTCGTGGGTGACAGACTCCCCGGAGTCCGACGGATCGCCCCCAGGATCTCCGGGACGCGGATGTGGTTCAGCCCGTGACGAGACGGTCCCCGGCGATGCCCGCCTTGTCGGGACGGTAGAAGTCCCGGATGCCGTCCGCCCACACGACGACCGGGACCCGGTCGCCCTCCACCGGGCCGAAGGCGTCGAACAACGCCTCGATGTGGTCCGGTTGGAACCCGATGGCGATCATCAGCACGAGGAAGTCGGGCCGTTCGACCAGCCCGTCGCCGTCCGGGTCGCCGAGCGCCGACAAGGCGACCGCGAACGCGTCGACGACCGCGTCGAACCGCTGCGGATCGAGGACGACCGCGGTGAACTCCTCAGGGCTGATCCGCCCGTCGCCGTCCGCGTCCAACTCCGACGTCAGCGTGGCACCGTACCCGCGGAAGGCGTCGGACAGCGCCTGCCCCGCTTCCGCGCTGCCGGCCGGCAGCGCCTCGACCGTGCGGCTGGCCATCAGTTCGAAGTCGGTCGGCTCCAGGTAGCCGTTGCCATCGGCGTCGAAGAGCGAGAACACGAGCTGCACGCGAGCGACGGCCTCGGTGGTGGGCATGGTGGAACACCTCTGCTTCCGGGTGCGGGGTGAGGGAGACCGGGGACGGGTCCCGGCGGTCGGCTCCACTATCCGGCGGCGCTCCGGCCCGGTCGGTGGAAATCCGTCCGGTGCACACGAACGGGGGCAATGCCCCGGTGCGACGCATGGCGCGGCCAACGACGGGAAACGCGAGGGCGGTTGAACGCGCCCCGGCCGAGAGCGACACCGACGAAGCGGGGCACTCCCACCTGGCCGAAACCGCGCCTCTCGATACGTCGTGTGATGGATTGACCCCGTAGCGCCCCCGTGGTTGCATGCTTGCGGTCCTCTGGTGGACCGAGCAACGACCGCGCCCTGCCTGGGGGATTGCATGAGGCGACACGCGAAGTCGAGCACCACCAGACGGGTGCGGGTCGCCCTGAGTACGGCGGTCGCCGTCTGCGCGGCCACGGCGGTGCTGCCCGCAGCCGCTTCGGCTCAGCCGGCGGGCCACCGCACGACCGGTGTCGAGCGCATCAGCGTCGCGGCAGACGGCACCCAGGGGGACGCCCACTCCGCCGGCGCCTCGATCACGCCGGACGGTCACCGCATCGTCTTCTCGTCATCGGCGACGAACCTGACGCCCGAGGGCACGACCGGGGGCGACCGGGCGTACGTCCGCGACCAGCGCACGGGGCAGACCCAGCGGATCGGACCCTACAGTCCGCTCCAGCCCCCGGTGATCAGCGGCAACGGGGGGTACGTCGCCTACCCGTTGCAGTGGGTGAACAACGTGCGGATCCGCCAGTACCAGGTGAGCACGGGGTACACGGCTTCCGCCAACTGCTCGTCCCACAGCTGCAACCAGCCGTCGTTGAGCGCCGACGGCAGCTCCCTCGCCCTCGTCGTCCTGTTCCGGCAACCGTCGTCCGGCCAGCGCATCGAGGTCCACGACGGGGACGGCACGACGAGGACCGTCGCCGGCTTCGCCCACACCCACGAGTCCCGACCGTCCCTCAGCGGCGACGGCCGGTACGTCGCCTACCAGGACGGCGGGGCGGGGGACGTCTTCGTGTGGGACCGGGCCGGCGGCACCACCGGCCCGGTCGAGGGCCCGTCCACGGCGGCGGCGCTCGTCCAGCTCAGCGACGACGGCAGCAAGGTCGTCTACGTCTCGGGCTCCGACACCTACGTCCACGACGTGTCCTCGGGCACCGTCCACCTCGTCCCGAACGCCCGGGGCGTGGCCATCGACCCCACCGGCCAGCATCTGCTGTACGCCCCGCTCGGCACGAGCGGGGCGGCGCTCAAGCTGCGCGACCTGCGGACGGGCACCGACCAGGTCGTCTCGAACCAGCCCGCCACGGCCGGTTCCGACGCGGTCAGCGCCGGTGGACGCGCTGTGGTCTTCCACTCCGCGGCCGACGACCTCGTGCCCGGCGACACCAACGGGAAGTCGGACGTCTTCGTCCGTCGCTTCCCCTGACCGCCGGGAACCGGGGCGACGGCTACTTCTTGCGGGCGAGGGTGAGCCCGTCGGCGATGTGGATCATGGTGGCTTCGACGCGGTCGTCGGTCCGGACGCGTTCGTTGAGCTGCCGGACGGCCCGGGTGGTCCCAGCGGTGTCGTCGGGGTCGATGACGCGCCCGTGGTAGAGGACGTTGTCGACCAGGATCACGCCGCCGGGCCGGACGCGGGGCACCGCCTCTTCCCAGTAGGCGGTGTAGTTCTCGTAGTCGGCGTCGATGAAGACCAGGTCGTAGGTCGGCTGGGGGGAAAGCGACTTGAGGGTGTCCAGGGCCGGGCCGATACGGAGTTCGATGCGGTCCTGGACACCGGCGGCCTGCCAGTGGCGGCGGGCGATCCGGGTCCATTCCTCGCTGATGTCCAGACAGGTCAGACGGCCGCCTTCACCGAGTCCGCGGGCGATGGCCAAGGCGGAGTACCCGGTGAAGGTGCCGATCTCCAGTGCGGTGCGGGCTCCGGTCAGCTTGGTCAGGAGGGTCAGGAAGGCGCCTTCGTCGGGAGAGATCTGCAAGCGGGCCTCGTGTCCGAGGGTGGCGGTCTCGGCGATCAGCCGGGACTGCACGGGGTCGGGCGGGGTCCCGTTGGCGCACAGGTAGTCGAACAGCTCATCGGACAAAGGAGTGGGCGTTCGAGTCATGGTCAACGATTCTATGAGCGGCCCGAGTTGGGACGCGGGCGGAGAGCCGTGGCGAATTCGCCGTCCCGCTGCGGGGTCCGCGTCCGCGCTCCTATCCTGGCTCGCAGGGGTGGAGACGACCGGGGGGGCATGCCTCATGAGGGCAGCAGACAGGAGTGCGTCGGTGCTGAAGTCGGGAGTCAAGCGGCTCTTGGGACGTACGGGATTCGACATCGTGCGCAGCACCAACAAGCTGGGGGGCGTGGACGACTTCCTTCCGTTCGAGGCCACGATGCGGGCCGCGCGGGCAGCCGGCCGGTCGGTCGGTGACCACATCGACGAGGTCATGAACGGGACGCCGGGCGCCACCCAGTCCACCATCGACGAGTTGCGCGACCTCGGCGTCTTCGCTGCCGCCCCGCACACGGTGCTGGAGATCGGCCCCGGCTCCGGACGGTACCTGGAGAAGACGCTGAAGGAGTGTTCACCGGACCGCTACGAGATCTACGAGACGGCAGCGCCCTGGGCCGACTACCTGGTGGAGACGTTCCAGGTGGTGGCCCGGCCGACCGCGGGAAGCAGCCTCGCCCCGACCCCCGACGGCAGCATCGACCTCGTCCAGGCCCACAAGGTCTTCAACACTGTGACCTTCCTCTGCGCCTCCCGCTACTTCTTCGAGATGGCACGGGTCACGCGCCCCGGCGGTCGGATCGTCTTCGACGTCATGACGGAGACCTGCTTGGACCCGACCGCGGTACGCACCTGGGCGACGGAGGGCGGCGCGGGTCACGGGTCGTACCCGGCCGCGATACCGCGTCGGGTGTGCGTGGACCTCTTCGCGACCCTGGGGTGCACCTTGGAGGCCAGCTTCGTGGCGCCGCTGGGCGTCGCCTCCACGGAGGTGCTCGTCTTCGGAAAGGGAACCTGATCCTCAGGCCCTCCGGTGGGCGGGCGACCGACCGGCCGACGCCGGGGGTGCTGCCCCCGGCACTGTGCGGGTGGCTCGGGCCGATCGCGGCGCTCGCCGCCCTGGTGGTCGTCGTGCTCGGGGTCCGGTACTCCGGCCGCAGCCGGCCCGGCACGGTGGACGCATGGATCCAGTCGGCGGTGGACGGGGTGGGACCGCCCTGGCGACGGGTCGCCCTCGCCGTCGACTACCTGGCGGAGCCGGCCGGAGCGGCAGCGCTGGTCGTGGCCGCCGTGACGGGCTGTCTGCTGGGGCGACGACTTCGGGCAGCGGTGCTCGTGGTGGTCGGCACCGGTCTGACCGTGGGGACGACGACGCTGCTCAAACCCCTGGTGGGACGCACCATCCACGACGGGCACCTGTCCTACCCGAGCGGGCACACGGCCTTCCTCACCGCGTTCGCCCTCGTGGTGGCGCTGCTCGCGGCCGGCCGCCTCGGCCTCGGCAGGGCGGCCGGCACGATGCTGGTGATCACCTCGGCGCTGCTCGCCGGCGCCGCCATGGGCTGGGCGCAGGTCGCCCTGGGCGCGCACTACCCGACCGACACCCTCGGCGGCTGGTGCACGGCGCTGGCGGTGGTGCCGGCGACCGCGTGGCTGGTCGACCGGTCGGCCGACGCCGGTCGGCCGGAGCGATACTGACGGTACGTCATGCCCGGGGCCGGAAGACGGGTTTCACCGGGCGCCCGGCCAGCCAGGGGGTGGGGTCAGCGGCGTCCAGCGCCTCCCGGTACACCGCGCACGCCTGGGCCACCGCGTCGACGGTGTGGTCGATGTCGGCCTCGTCGAGCGCGCTGCTCACCACGAACGACGGGGCGAGCACCCCGCCCACGAGGAGTTGACGCAGGAACAGGGTGCGGTACTCCTGCGAGGGCTGCCGGTGCTCGTCGAGGGTGGCGAAGACCAGGTTGCTGGCCCGGCCGCGGACGAGGACGTGGTCGCCGACGCCCATGCTGGCCGCGGCGTCGCGGACCCCGGCGGCCAACCGCTCGCCGAGGGCGTGCAGCCGGGCGGTGACGCCCTCCTCGACGTAGGTGGTGAGCACCGCCGTCGCGGCGGCCAGTGAGTGCGTTTCCGCGCCGTGCGTGGTGGACAGCAGGAACACCCGTTCGCGGGGGTCGCGCAGCCCGCCGCGCTCCATGAGGTCGCGGCGCCCGGCCAGCGCGGAGACCGCGAACCCGTTGCCGAGCGCCTTGCCGAAGGTGGAGAGGTCGGGGACGACCCCGTACAGGCCCTGCGCGCCCGCCTCGGACCAGCGCAGGCCGGTGATCATCTCGTCGAAGACCAGGACGCAGCCGTGCCGGTCGGCGAGTGCGCGCAGGCCGGCGAGGTACCCGGGGGGCGGCTCGGTGTGGGTGGCGGGTTCGAGGATCAGGCAGGCGACCTCGTCCGGGTACCGGGTGAGCAGTTCCTCCGTGGCGGCCAGGTCGCCGTAGGGGAACGCCACGGTGAGTTCGGTGGTCGCCGCCGGGACACCGGCGGACATCGGTGTGGTGCCGATGAACCAGTCGTCGACGGAGAGGAACGGGTGGTCGCCGCAGATGGCGACCCGGGGGCGCCCGGTGACGGCGCGGGCGAGGCGCACCGCGGCGGTGGTGACGTCGGAGCCGTTCTTGGCGAACTTCACCATTTCGGCGGTCGGCACGGTGGCCAGGAAGCGTTCCGCGGCGTCGACCTCCACGATGGAGGGCCGGACGAAGTTGCTGCCGCGGTCGAGTTGCCGTCGCACCGCCTCGATGACGCGCGGGTGGGCGTGGCCGAGGCTGACCGACCGCAGTCCGGAGCCGTACTCGACGTAGCGGTTGCCGTCGACGTCCCACACATGGGCACCGCGGCCGTGGCTGATGACCGGGGCCAGGTCCTCGGGGTACTGGTCGTCGCCCTTGGCGTAGGTGTGCGCGCCCCCGGGGATCAAGGCGTGCAGTCGCTCGTTCGCCCGTTGCGACCGGGGCAGGAGGAAGTTCTCGGTGTCCACGTCGGCTTCACTTCTCCCCGTGCTTCAGTGCCTCGGCGAGGCTGGGTGCCTTCCGGTCCCGCTCGGACATCGATGTGGCCGGCAGGGGCCAGGGAATGGCGAGTTCGGGGTCGTCGAAGGCGATCGTCACGTCCTCGGCCGGATCGTGCGGGCGGTCGATGCGGTAGGAGACGTCGGCGGTTTCCGTCAGGGCCTGGAAGCCGTGTGCGCACCCCGCCGGGACGTACAGGGTCTGCTGCGTCTCGCCGGACAGGGTGAAGAAGGCCCGGTTGCGGTAGGTCGGGGAGTCCGCCCGCAGGTCCACGACGACGTCGAAGACCTCCCCGTACGAGCAGCGCACCAGTTTGGCCTCACCGGCTCCGGAGCGCAGGTGCAGTCCGCGCAGCACCCCGCGGACCGAGCGGGACACGCTGTCCTGGACGAAGGAGTCCGGGTCGAGGCCCACCGAGCGGGCCACGTCGGCGTCGAACGTGCGGCAGAAGAAGCCGCGTTCGTCGGCGTACGACGTGGACGCGAACAGGTACGCGCCGGCGATCGCCGGGATTCCGGTCGCCTTCATGGAGTCTCCCGCAGGGCGTGGGTGTGGGTGGGGTCGGGCACCGGGAACAGGGCCGCGGTCAGGGCGGTGAACTGGTGTTCAAGGAGTCGGGTGGCGACGAGGTTCCGCTCGGTGAGGGTCCGCCGTAGCTCCGCCGCGTTCTGTTCCAGCGTCCGGAACTGGGCGAGCAGCCGGTCGGCGTCGACTTCGCGGGCCGGGTGGCAGTACGCGTCCAGGCCCATCCGGGCCATCAGCGCCTCGCTCTTGGCCGCGTAGCTGAGGGCGAGGGTCGGCGTGCCGACCTTCAGGGCGCACACCAGGTTGTGGTAGCGGGTGGCCACCACGGCGTCGGCGGCTGCCGTCTCCTGCATCAGGTCGGCGAGCGAGGTCGCCCCGGCGGCGGTGACCAGGGGTGAGTCCACCGCGTCGCGGATCGCGGCGACCACGGGTTCGTCGATCCCGTCGCCGGTGAGCAGGCGGACCGGCCGCCCGTCCTCGACCAGTGCGCGGACGAAGCGGATCGTCCCGTCGAGGTAGCGCCGGTGGATCTCCTCGGCGCGGGCGCGGTCGTCGTTGCCGCCGTGGAAGGCCATGACGCCGACGCAGACCGGCCGCGGCCCGGCGGCGTGCGGGGGGTGGGGCGGGGGGGGGGGAGGGATGGGCCGCGCCAGGGGCAGCGAGGACACCCCCGGCCGC
>NZ_JBHXEN010000038.1:6982-86378 GCF_042724695.1 Streptomyces sp. NPDC127068
GGGGGGCCGGGGTCCCCGCCCCCCCGCCCGGCGCCCGCGGGGCGGGGGGGGGCCGGCCGCGGCGGGGTGGTCGTCGGGTGGCGTCGGCAGGGCGAACGCGAGGTCCGGGTAGACCTCGTCGCGCGCGGTGTCCACGCCCATCGCCCGCATCGCGTCGCGGGACGGGGTGTCCCGGTACGAGCGGTAGGCGGCCAGTCGCGCCGACCAGCGCACCAGGGCCCGGGTGGGCCGCCCGCTGATCGCGCCGGCGCCGACGCTGACCAGGGCGACCCGGGTGCCGAACAGCCGGCCGGTCGCGCAGAGCAGGAACAGCGCGTACGGGAAGCCCCACGGCCTGAGCGGCAGCGTGGCCTCCAGGACTCCCATGCCCGGCACGATCACCACGTCGTGCCGGCGCACCCAGGCGGCGGTGCGGAAGGCGTCGACGAGTTTGCCGAGGCCCTTGCCGGCGATCGCGCCGACGCGTGACGCGGTCCGGTACTCCCCGCGGTACCAGTGCAGTCGGGTCGCGGGGATGCCGTACCGGGTCGCTACGGCCTCCGGGCCGCCGCACAGTGCGTCCACGGCCGCGTCCGGGTGCTCGGCGCGGAGGTAACCGAGCACCGCTTCCAAGGACCCGTCGTTGCCGAGGTTGCCGGAGCCGAGCAGGCCGAACACCCCGACGCGCACCGGGGTCCCGTGCGCGGACTTCATGCCCGCCCGCCGTCGCGGCCGGCGACGAGGGAGTCCACGGAGACGGTGAGCCGGCCCGGGTCGACCGGGGCGCGGTCCTCGACCCGCTCGCCGGCGCCCGGCCGGACCCGGCTGGTCATCCAGGCGACCAGGTGGCGGTGGCAGGCGCGCCGGTCGGCCGGGGACAACGGGGCCCGCCGGACGGCCGCGACGAAGCCCCAGACGTACTCGGCGAGCAGTCGGGGGGTCGGGTGCAGCGGGCCCGCCCGGCGCGGGTCCAGGTTGACGCACCGGGAGCGCTTGCTCGGGTTGGCCCGTTCGGCGCGGGTGGGGTGGTCGCGGCGGAAGTAGAGCAGCTCCGGCACCTGGTGGAAGGGCCCGTGCAGGGTGATCTCGGCGACGAACGTGCGGTCCGCGTGGTGGTAGCTGTCGTGCGGCTTCACCCGACGCAGCACGTCGGCCCGCATCACCCCGTAGAAGTCGTCGCCCCCGGGCTCGAACAGCAGGCTGCGGAAGCGCTCCGGCGGGTGCGGCGAGTCGGTGGCGAGCCCGTACTCGTAGGGGACCTTCAGCTGGCCGTCGCCGTCGATGACCGCTTGGCCGCTGTGCGCGAGGATCACGTCCGGCCGTTCGTCCAGCGCCTGGACGCAGCTCCGCAGCAGGTCCCGGGCGTACAGGTCGTCGTGCGAGGCCCATTTGAAGAGTTCGCCGCGGCACTCGGTGAACACGTGGTTGTGGTTGGGTGCGGCGCCGATGTTCCGGGGCAGTCGGAGGTACCGGATGCGGGAGTCCCGCGCGGCGTACCGGCGGCAGATGTCCTGGGTCCCGTCGGTCGAGGCGTTGTCGGAGATGACCAGCTCGAAGTCCTCGTAGGTCTGGCCGAGGAGGGCGTCGAGCGATTCGGCGAGGTACTCCTCGCCGTTGTACACGGGCAGGCCGATGCTCAGGCGCGGCACGCGGCGTGGTGCAGTCATGGGGTCCTCACTTCGCGGATGGGTTCTGGTGGTGCTCGCGCAGGGCGGACCGCAGGTGCAGCCACCACACGGCCGAGCCGCTGACGGTCGCGGCGGCCACGCCCCAGGCGGAGCCGACCGTGCCGGCCACGGCCGCCCCGCCGAGCCCGCCGCTGACGTAGCAGGTGGAGGCGATGAGTTGGCTGCGCAGGCTGCGCCGGGCCGCGGCGAGCGCGCGCAGTCCGGCCGCCGCGCCGACGCCGAGGCCGGCGCCCGCGACGCCGAGCGTGGCCGGGACGATCAGCTCCGAGGCGGGGTGCCAGACGCCGCCGAGCACCAGCTCGCCGAACCGGTCCGGCACCAGCAGCAGCGCGGCGCCCCAGAGCAGGGCGGCGGCGGCCTGCCCGCCGCCGAGGAGGAAGCAGAACCGGCCCAGCCGGTGCGGGGCGCGCCGTAGCACCCGTGCCGCCTCCGCGACGGTGACCAGGGACAGTCCCATCAGCAGGGCGAGGAACGGGCCGAGGAGCAGCTCGGCGCCCCGGACCACGCCGACCGCGCTGACCCCGACGATCGCGCCGAGCCCGTACGCCCGCAGTTGGGCCGCGCCGCTGACGCTGACGTTCTCGACGAGGTACCGGTAGCCGAGGTCGCGGTGTTCCCGGACCCAGGCGCGCGCTCCGGTCAGCCGGGGTCGGATGCCGGACTGGAGGCAGCCGTACGTCGCGGCGACGGAAGCGGCGGTGCCCCAGGCGAGCACGAAGGCGGCGACGCTGCCCACCTGGGCCGCCACCACCATGGCGGGCACGAGTGCGACGCCCCCGAGGAGGTCGTTCACGCACGCCTTCCGCCCGGTGCCGGCGGCGAAGAACGAGTACCGCCAGGCATCCTGGAGCAGCAGCCCCGGCAGGACGAGGCCGAGGGCGGCGAACGCGGGGCCCACCCGGCCGCCGAGGCCCAGCCCGACCGCCAGGGACACCGCGCCGACTCCGGTGCCGACGGCGAGCGCG
This sequence comes from Streptomyces sp. NPDC127068, assembly GCF_042724695.1. NCBI lineage: Bacteria > Bacillati > Actinomycetota > Actinomycetes > Kitasatosporales > Streptomycetaceae > Streptomyces > Streptomyces sp. NPDC127068. Next base: position 9,615 of record NZ_JBHXEN010000038.1, read on the forward strand.
GCGCCCGTGGACCGGGCGGCCGCCGCGCGCCAGGACGCGTCCGGCACGCCGCTGAAGCGCACGACGAGCGGGTCGGTGGCCAGCCCGCGGGAGACGCTGAGCAGCACGCCGTAGGTCACCCAGGCCAGGCTGAACACGCCGAACGCGGCCAGCCCCAGCGAGCGTGCGACGTAGATCCCCACCGCGAAGTTGGTGAGGCTGCAGACCGCCTGGTCGGCGAGTCCCCAGGACAGTCGGCCGGCCAGGGCCCGGCCGGTCCTCGGCCGGGCGGGTGCGGCCCGGGCCGCCGGGGTCGTCGCCTCCTCCTTTCCCTTGTTCATCGGCGTCATGCCTTGATCAGTCCGGCGCCGTGCAGGGCGTCGGCCGCGCCGGCGACGGTGTCGAAGGGCAGCCCGGAGCGCTCGGCGACGTCCAGCAGGCTGTGTGTGCCGTCGGAGAGGTTGAGCACCCAGAGCATGGCCATCTGGGCCTGCTTCGCGTCGCTGCGCCCGCCGAGCGATTCGTACAGTCCGCGCCGGCCCAGCTGGGGTTCGCCGTAGGGGTTGAGGTTGAGGTACCGCCGGTTGCGGTCCAGCACGGCGAACGCCTCGCGGCAGACGGCGAGCGTGTCCGCCATCGCTTCCGGGGAGACGAAGTCGGGGTTGTCCGCCGAGGTGTGGTACTCGGGGTAGCCGGCGTACGGGGTGCGGGTGAGCGAGCCGACGCCGAGGTCGAACCCGGGTGAGCAGAACTGCCGCTCGTCGTAGCCGTACGGAGTGAACTCGGTGACGCGGTGGGGGCGTTCGGAGGTGCGGAGCACGTGTTGCAGCACCCGGTCGATCTCCGCGTCGCCGCGTCTGCTCTGCTTGTACGTCAATTGGCCCCGGTCGCCGGCGCAGGCCAGCACCAGTCCGTGCGCGACCCTTCCCCCGGGTTTCGGCTCCGTGTTGCGGGCCAGCCAGGTGATCGCGCCGATGGTGCCGGGTGCGAACAGGAACCGGTACGTGTACCAGGGCGTCCGCTCGGCCAGGGCCCGCGCCAGGAACGTCGCCACCGCGATGCCGGCCAGGTTGTCGTTGGCGAGCGACGGGTGGCAGACGTGGCAGGAGACGATCACCTCGTCGGGCACCTGCCCCGGGACCACGTGTTCGGCGTAGGTGAGGTGGCCGTCGGCGAGGGTGGAGTCGATGTGCACCTCGTAGTCGCCGTCCGGCAGCGCGTCCAGGGTCTCCTGGGCGAGGCAGAACCCCCAGTCAGGCCGGTAGTAGCTGGTGCGGTACGGCACCCAGGTCGGGTGGTCGGGCAGGGTGTGCAGGTGGGCACGGAGTTCGGCGAGCGGCAGGGTCGTCGACACCGGCAGGCTGTAGCCGAGCACGTGCAGGCTGGACGCGGCGAAGTCGACGACCCGGTTGCCGGCGGGGTCGGCGATGTACGCGTCCCGGATGTTCCACTCCTGCGGCACCGTCCAGTCGAGCACCTGCGTCCCGGTCGGCACCTCGTGCACCTGGAGCGGAAGGTACTCGCCGACGATGTCCAGGGTGGCGCGGACTCCGTCGCCGGTGATGCTCCGGCACAGCGGGTACAGCCGTTCCACCAGTGCGTGCATCTGCTCGCCGGTCGTGGTCATCGGCGCCGCCGCAGGGTGTCGTCGACGGTGCCGGCCTCGGAGGCCGCGCGCAGCACGGCCAGCCGGGTGAAGCGTCGTGCGAAGCCCTCCCGGGTCAGCCCGTGCTCGCGGTAGGCGTCGGCGAGTTCGAGGGCGCCCTGCTTCACCGTCCACTCGCAGTCGAAGCCGGGGATCGCGGCACGGAACCGGGCGAAGTCGACGCGGTAGGACCGCGGGTCGGCACCGGTCTCCCCGGTGATCACCACCCGGGCGTCGGACACCGCCTCGGCGACCTGTTCGGCGATCTCGGCGACCGTGACGTTGTTGGTCTCGCTGCCGATGTTGAACGCCCGGTCGTGCACCGCGTCGCGCGGCGCGACCAGTGCCGCGGCGAAGGCCCGGGCGATGTCGACGGCGTGCACCAGCGGACGCCAGGGGGTGCCGTCGGAGAGCACCAGCACCTCGCCGGACAGGAGTGCGTGGCCGACCAGGTTGTTCAGCACGATGTCGGCGCGCAGCCGCGGTGAGTACCCGAAGGCGGTGGCGTTGCGCAGGTACACCGGGCTGAAGTCGCCGTCGGACAGGGCGTGCAGGTCGTCCTCCACGCGCACCTTGGACTCGGCGTAGGGGGTCACCGGGCGCAGCGGGGCGTCCTCGGTCACCAGGTCGCCCCCGCCGGCGGCGCCGTAGACGGAGCAGGTCGACGCGTACAGGAAGCGCCGCACTCCGGCGTCGCGGGCGAGTCGGGCCAGCCGTACGGACGCGTGGTGGTTGATGTCGTAGGTGAGGTCCGGGGCCAGCGCTCCCAGCGGGTCGTTGGACAGTGCGGCCAGGTGGATCACTGCGTCCACCCCGGTGACGTGGTCGGCCGTGACGTCGCGCAGGTCCACCCGGTGCCCCGGCGGGTCCGCGGGCGGCGGGCCCAGCACGCAGTCGGCGAACAGGCCGGCGTCCAACCCGACGACCTCGTGTCCGGCGGCGGTGAGGATCGGGGCCATCACGGTTCCCAGATAGCCCTGGTGTCCGGTCAGCAGCACGCGCAAGGTTCATTCCCCCAGGTCGAGAGTGAGTTTGGTGACGGCGAACGCCTCGGCGTAGCGCGCGTGGCATTCGATGCCGCGGATGCGTGCCAGCCCGAGGAACGCCTCCCGGTCGTACCAGGGCCGGTGTTGTTGTGACGGGTAGTGCTCCTGGAGCAGCCGCACCTTCCGTTCGGCGATCTCCGGTGACAGCGGCTGGTACCCCACCGGGCGTCCGAGGTCGCCGTCCCACTTGACGATCTCGTAGCCGAGGACGAGGTGGTCGCGGAACGCGGTGGACACCAGTTTCGCCAGGCCGCGGTGGTCCTGGTGGGCGTCCTCGGTGCGCGGGGCCAGCACCAGGTCCGGGTCGGTCTCGGTGCGCAGGTGCTCCACCGCGGCCTTGGCCTCGTCCCACTGTGCCGGCAGCCGGCCGTCGGACAGCTTGAGCACGGTCAGGTGGAGTTCGGCGCCCGGGCAGAAGGCGGCGAGCGCGGCCTGCTCCTCCTGCTCGCGTTCGCTGCCCCCGCCGGAGAGCACCAGCGCGTCGACGCGGATGCCCGGCCGTGCGAGGCACGTCGTCAGCAGGGTGCCGCCGGCGCCGATGGCGATGTCGTCGCAGTGCGCGCCCAGGGCGACGATCCGGTCCAGTCGTCCGGCTCCGAGCCGGATCACGCGGTCCTCACCCGGGTGTCGTCCCGGCCGCCGCCGTCCCGTTCCCACACGGCCCACGGGCGCTCGCCCCGGGCGTAGGAGGCGTCGAGCGCGGCGCGTTCCTTGACGGTGTCGGTCGGCTTCCAGAAGCCGCGGTGCTGGTAGGCCAGCAGCCGTCCGCGTTTGGCGAGTTGGGCGCACCCGTCGGCGACCAGGTCCCCGTTCTCCGGGATGTGGTCGAAGACCTCCTGACGGAGCACGAAGTAGCCGCCGTTCTCCCACAACGGCAGTTCGCTGACCGCGGTGATGCCTCCCACCAGGCCGTCCTCGCCCAGTTCCACGCAGTGGAACGAGGACTGCGGCGGCACCACCGTCATCGAGGCACCGGCGTCGCGCCGGGCGAACTGCTCGATCATCTCGGGCAACGGGGCGTCGGTGAGCACGTCGGCGTAGTTGGCGAGGAACATCTCGTCGCCGTCCAGGTGGGGCCGCACCCGGCGCAGTCGCTCCCCGATCGGTGACTCGATGCCGGTCTGCACGAACGTGATCGTCCAGCTGGCGATGTCGGTGGACAGCAGTTCGGTCTGCCCGCCCCGCAGCACGAAGTCGTTGGACGTCGTCTCCTCGTAGTGGAGGAAGAAGTCCTTGATGTGGTGGGCCCCGTAGCCGAGGCAGAGGATGAACTCCGTGTGGCCGAAGTGGGCGTAGTAGCGCATGACGTGCCAGATCAGCGGTCGGGGGCCGACCATCGCCATCGGCTTGGGTATGTCGTCGGACGCTCCGCTGCGCATGCGCAGCCCGTATCCGCCGCAGAACAGTACGACCTTCATGCTGCGATCTCCTTCACGACGCGACCTCGACGATGCTCAGTTCCGGGATGGGGAAGACCAGCCGGCCGCCCCAGGCGTGCACGAAGGACAGTTGCTCGACCAGTTCGGCCCGCAGGTTCCAGGGGAGGACGAGCACGTAGTCCGGTCGGTCGGTGGCGATCTGTTCGGGCGGCAGGATCGGGATGCGGGTGCCCGGGGTGAACCTGCCGTGTTTGTAGGGATTGCGGTCGACGGTGTACGGGAGCAGGTCGGGTCGGATGCCGCAGTGGTTGAGCAGGGTGTTGCCCTTGCCGGGGGCGCCGTAGCCGACGACCGTCTCGCCGCGTTCGGCCGCGTCGACGAGGAACCGCAGGAGGTCGCGGCGCACCTTGGCCACCCGGGCGGAGAACTCGGTGTACCCGGAGAGCTCCTGGAGCCCGGCGGCCTTCTCCCGGTCCAGTGCGTCGGCCACCCGGCGGCTCGGTTCGCCGGCCGCCTCGGCCGGTCGGGCCCACAGGCGGATGGAGCCGCCGTGCGTGGGCAGCAACTCGACGTCCACGAGGGCGAGTCCGCCGCTCGCCAGCGCCCGGATCGCGGACGCGACCGTGTAGTACTGGAAGTGCTCGTGGTAGATCGTGTCGTACTGGTTCTCCTCGATCAGGGTCAGCAGGTGCTGCACTTCGATGGAGACCCAGCCGTCGTCGGCGACCAGGGCGCGCAGCCCCCGGGTGAAGCCGACCACGTCGGGGATGTGCGCGTACACGTTGTTGGCCACCACCAGGTCCGCCGGGCCGTGCTCGGCGCGGACGGTGGCGCCGGTGGTCGGGCTCAGGAACTCCGTGAGCGTGGGCACCCCCGCTTCCCGCGCCGCGGCGCCGACGTTCACCGACGGTTCGATGCCCAGGCAGCGGATCTGGCGGTCCACCAGGTGCTTCAGCAGGTAGCCGTCGTTGCTGGCGACCTCGACCACGAAGGCGTCGGAGCCGAGGTCGAGGCGCTGGACGGCGTCGGTGACGAAGGTGCGGGCGTGCTCCACCCAGGAGGTCGAGTAGGAGGAGAAGTACGCGTACTGCGTGAACGTGTCCTCCGGGGTGATCAGCGGAGGGATCTGCGCGAGCCAGCAGTCGGTGCAGACCCGCAGGTGCAGCGGGTACGTCGGCTCCGGTCGGTCCAGTTGGTCCGCGGCGAGGAAGCTCTCGCACGGCGGGGTCGCGCCGAGATCGACGACGCTGGCCGTCGCCGTCGAACCGCAGAGTCGGCATCCTGTCATCTACTGCCCCCATCCCTGCTCGCGCGGGTGTCCCGCCGCGAGCCGGTGCTGTCGTCCCCAACCGGCGGCGGGCCGTCCCCGCCGCCGGACCGTCCCGCGATCGCGGTGCGGTATCCGTCCACCAGGCGCTCCAGCCCGACGGTCGGGCTGAAACCCTGTTCGTAGCGGCGCCGGGCCGCCCGGCCCAGCTCCCGGTTGCGGGCCGGGTCGGTCGCGATCCGGCGCAGGCAGGACGCGAGCGAGGCGGGCTCGCCCGGCTGGTGCAGCAGCCCGGTCACCCCGTCCTCGACGAGTTCGACGAAGGCGCCGTGGCCGGCGGCGACCGCCGGGACGCCCGCCGCCATCGCCTCCACGACCACCAGGCCGAACGCCTCCAGCCAGGTCGAGGGGGCCACCACCGCGACCGACCGGGCGATGGCCTGCCGGCACTGGGCCGGGTCGTACAGGCCGACGTACCGCACGTCGCTGCGGCCCGCCGCCCAGGCGGTCACCTCCTGCTCCAGGGGCCCCGCGCCGGCGATCACGAGCGGTACGCCCACGCCGCCGTCCGCGGCGATCCGGTCCCATGCGGCCATGAGGGGCCGCACGCCCTTGGTCTCGGCGAGCCGGCCGAGGTAGAGGAGGTGTGCGCCGTCGCCCGACCGGCGGGCGTCCGGGTCGGGCACGAAGTTGTGCTTCACCGCCAGCCGCTCGGGCGGCATGCCGGCGCGCACCAGGACGTCGCGCTGCGCCGCGGAGATGCAGAAGAACCGTTCCACGCCGGACCACCACCGCCGCCGGTTGACCGACAGGCTGACCGCGAGCGGCACGGTCGCCAGCCGGGAGTTGCGGTAGCAGCCGTGCCGGACGGCGGGCAACGGTGCCCGGCCGATGCACGCGGTGCACGGTCGGCCGTCCCGTTGCAGCGTGCCGGGCGGGCACACCTGGGTGTAGTTGTGGAGGGTGGCGACGGCGGGTACGTCGGCGTCGGCGCAGGCGGCCAGTACCGCGGGCGACAGGAGCGGGAAGACGTTGTGGACGTGCACCACGTCCGGCCGCTCGGTGCGCAGTCGGGCGGCCAACTCCGCGCGGGCCGACGGGTTCCACGGCACCAGCAGCGGCAGTGCGGCCTTGCCCGGGAGGGACAGGGCGGCGATGTCGTCGCTGCGCCGCTCGAACAGCTCGACCCGGTGGCCTGCGGTGCGCAGCAGCGCCACCTCCTGGTCGACGACGTTGTTCTCCCCGCTCGGCTGCGCCGAGGAGTAGCGGTTGTGCACCACGAGGACGTGCATGCTCAGTTCACCTCCGGTTCCCGGGCCCCTCGCGGGCGGGGCCGCTGCGGGGGTTCGGGGGTCGTGGGCGGGGTGGTCGCGGCGGGTGCCGCCAGCAGGGAGGCGGCCACGGCCAGGTGCAGCAGGTACGGCGAGGCGTCGCCCAGCCCGGCTTCGGTGTACGAGGCGATCGCGCAGTAGCTGATCAGGAAGATCGCGCACGCCCTCGGCAGCGACGGGGGCCGCAGCAGCGCCACGCCGCCCAGCACGATGATGATCGCCGCCACGACGGCGGTGCCGGTCAGGCCCTGCTCGTGGTAGACGGCAAGCCAGCTGTTGTCGATCGGCAGCCCGCCGAAGGACTTGTCGCCCAGGCCCACGCCGAACAGCTGCTCGGAGGTCGTCCGGGGGGCTGCCAGCAGGGCGTCCCAGACCTTGGCGCGACCGGTGAGGTTGGAGAAGTTCTCCTGGCTCTGGCCGCGCAGGAACCAGGCCTGGAGCGCCGAGCTGAGCGCCACCGCGGCCACCGCGGCGCAGAGCACCGCCCAGGCGAAGAACCGGCGGGCGGCGGCGCTGGTCAGGACGAGCGAGCTCACCGCCAAGGCCAGCCCGACGAGCAGGCCGAGGGTGGCCGTCCGGGTGTGGGTCAGGGCGAGCAGGACGAGGGAGGGCACGATGACCACCACCGCGCTGGTCCGGTCGGTCCGGCGGCCCAGGAGGAGCAGCGCGGTGAGCCCGATGATCACCGCTGCGTACTGTCCGATCTGCGGCGGGGTGAGCGGCCACAGCGCGCCGACCAGCCGCCCGCCGTAGAGTTCGGGCACGGCCGCGCCCGGGGAGATGGCCGCGCCGGCGGCCACCGATCCGAGTACGGCGAAGTACATCCGGATGTGGTGCCGGACGAAGGTGGTGCCGCCGTCCCACCAGCGGCTCAGGAGCCACAGGGTGCCGACGAAGAGCGCCAGCCGGGCGCAGCGGAACAGTGCGCCGAACCCGGATTCCAGGTGCACGCTGGAGATCACGCTCGGCACCAGCAGCAGGGTGAGCAGGAACAGGTAGGCGCTGGCTCGGACGCGTAGCCGGAGGTTGAGTGCGAGGGCCAGGGCGAAGGCGGCGACCAGTGCGCCCATGGTGACGAGTTGGATGAGGGAGCGGGGCAGCGGGACGATGGTCTTCGCCCCGGCGGAACCGAGCGTGTTGAGGACCAGCAGCCCCCAGGCCAGCCCGACGGCCCGGGGCGTGCCGGTGGGGCGCGGTGCGGCGTCGGGCCGGGTGCCCGTGGTCTCCCGTCCGCCGTCGTGCGGGTGTCGGTCCATCTCAACCACCGGCCCGTGGGTCGAGGGTGCTGCCGGCGTCCTGGTGGTAGGGCGTGCCCTGCCACTGTCCGAAGTCGAGCACCCGGCTCGGGTCGTGGGCGACGAACTTCCACGGTCCGACGTAGACGTTGTCGTGCCAGCGGTTGCGCTGCTTGTGGGTGATCGCTTCGGCCACCCGTTCGCCCTGGTACGGCGACCAGTCGGGATAGGTGCCGTAGTTGGCGAGCACCGCCATGCGGTCGCACGTGACCGTGCATCCGACGACGGAGGTGTCCAGCACGAAGCGGTTGTGGTGGATGTCCACCCGCTGGGTCTTCCACCGGCAGTCGGTGTACAGGGGTGCGGTGGCGATCCCGGGCCGGGCGCAGCGGTCGGCGTGCCGCACCAGCAGCGTGCAGGTGCCGGAGGAGGTGTTGGCCGGACTGTTGCAGAACCGGTCGGCGTTCTCCCACAGGGTGATCCCGGACCAGTTGTCCTCCAGTACGTTCCGGTAGATCTCGATCTTGTCGGTGCGGGCCCGGACCCGTGGTTCGCCGCCTGACTCGGACAGGTAGACGGTGGCGAAGGGGAAGCTGTCGCCGCGGTCGGCGTACTTGCGGCCCTCGACCCAGTTGTTGCGCCGGATCGTGTTCTCCCGGATGACCGCGTTGTAGCTGATCTCGTAGATCAGCGCGGCGCCGTCGTTGGCTTCGAGGACGTTGTCCTCGATGCGGAAGTCGTTGTTGTTGGTGTCCGCCCACAGTCCGGCTCCGCGGTTGTCGTGCACCCAGTTGCCGCGTACGTCGGCGCCGTCGACGGCCCAGAACTTGATGCCCGCGGTGCAGCCGCAGCCGGGCCGTCGCCGTTCCCAGTCGTCGGTGTTGTTGGCCACGATCTCGTTGCCCTCGACCAGCAGCCCGCTGAGCCTTCCGCCGGCCTGGTACGCGTTCATGCCGTACTGGCCGTTGCCGCGCAGACAGCTGGCGCGGACCCGCTGGCGGTCGCCGGCCATCAGTCCGGCGCCGGAGTTGTACTGGATCTTCGCGTGTTCGATCACCCATCCGTCGGCCGAGTCGTGGTTGACCACGCCCTCGTTGTGCGGTGCGACGAAGCCCTGCACGGTCAGGTGGCGGAGGGTGACGTCGCGCGCGGCGCCGCCGAACGCGTACTGGTTGGTCTTGCGGCCGTCGAGCACCGCGCCGGGCGCGCCGAGGTAGCGGTTGCCCTTCTTGGGGATGACCTGGGAGTAGCGGTGCGGGGGGAGGCGGTGGGTGCCCGGTCGCAGCCAGAAGGTGGTGCCTCGGGGGTGGCTGCGGGTCTTCGCGGCGAGGTCCCCGACCACCGCGGGGTCGACGGTCACCGCGCCCGGCGGCGCCGTCGCCGGGCCGGCCGTGGGCTTGGCGCACACCCGGGCCGGGGACGTGGCGGGTGCGACGGTCGGCTCCGCCCGGGCCTCCTGCGTGCCCGCGCAGCCGGTCGCCAGCAGGGCCAGCGTCGCCATCGGCGACGCCCAGTTCCGCCACTTGATCCCCACGCGCCCGCCCTCCCTAGCCGCGGAACTTGAGTACGGTGGTGAACCCCTGTGCGCCGTCGGCGAAGCCGGTGCCGAGCAGCACGGTGGTGGGTTCCTTGCGTCCGAAGCCGGCGGAGTACCAGCCCAGCGGCGGCTTGCTCGCGCCGCGGTGCGCCCGCCAGTTCAGCTGTTGCGGGAGGTCGAGCACCGCGGAGCGGTCCTCGCCGTCCCGGGTCCAGGTGAGGTGGGCCCGGTTCCCCACCAGGTCCGCGGTGATCGCCGGCCCGAGGTGGAACGCCAGCTGCGCGGCCCGGCGCGGGCCGCGCACCTCGTCGATGACGCGCAGTTCCCGGGTCTGTGCGGTCAGCTCCACCCGGCGGCGGTGCACGGAGCGCGGGTAGCCGTCGTGTTCGGCGCACCAGCGGCTCACCGGCTCGTCGGTGGTGGTGTCCGCGGCCAGGACGCGGCTGCGGGCGTGCCGGGTCCACAGGAAGGGGCCGCCGGAGAGCGACTGGTCAGCGCCGTCCAGTTGCAGGGTGTTGTGGCCCAGCGTCGACCGGAAGTACTGCCGCCACTCGGGTTGCCCGTGGTAGCAGAACGTGCCGGGGTCGGCGAGCACGTCGACCCCGTCGTGGCGGACCTCCACGGACAGGGCGTCCGCGTGGGCGTGCGCGGCGATGGACAGGAATCCGTGCGGACCGCCGTCGCAGCGGCACCAGATCTCCCCCGGGCCGCGCAGGATGGTCATGCCCGCGTCGGCGAAGTGGGCCGGTCGGCTCGCCGGGCGGGTGACGGACGGTGCCGTGGGCCGGACGAGGGCGGCCAGCAGCGGGGTGCGCACGCTGGTGGCGGTCACGTCCGGCCACCAGGCCAGCCGCCCGAACACGGCGTCCCCGGTGGCCAGCAGCGAGGCCCAGCGGTCGGTGCCCGCGCCGTCCACGACGAGACCGTGCCCGTCGTCGGCGTCCCCCTGGCGGGGCGGCCGTAGCCGGTTGTCGACGACGGCGGCCAGCGCGTCGGTCATGCGCAGCAGCACCAGCCGGACGGCCGCGGGCACCGGCACGTGGGCGGCGTCCGCCTCGGCCACCGCGGCCAGGCCGAGTTCCAGGACGAGTCCGTGGTACTCGGTGGCCAGCTCGCGGTTGAGGCCGGAGCCGAAGGTGTTGCCGCGCAGGTGCCGCTCCAGGGACCGCAGGGCGTCGGCCCGCCACCGTGCGGAGGCGGGGAACCAGCCGAACGCGCAGGCCGCGGCGAACTGTCCGGCGGCCTCGGCGATGACGTGGTTGTTCGCCGAGGAGCCCCGGCTGGGGAAGGCCGCCAGCCAGCGCTGGTGGTGCCAGATCTGGTGCAGCGCCGCCGGGTTGTCCTCGAACAGCCCGGGCGCGCCCGGCCAGCCGTCGAGCAGCCGGCGGATCCACACCCAGGACAGCAGCCTGATGCCCAGCTCGATGCCGCTGATCCAGTGCACCCCGTGCAGCGGCGGGTTCGCCGCCCACCAGGACCGCAGGTGCTCGGCCACGCGCTCGGCGTACCGTGCGTCCCCGGTGAGCGCGTAGGCGGCGGCGAGCACGGTGAGGTACTGGTGCCGGGACGGCTCCCAGATCTGCTTGACGTCCCCGATCGCGTCCTCGTCGCGGTACGGCACGTCGAAGGCGTGGACCCCGGGGGCCCGGCGTCCGGTCTTCGGGTCGTACCACCAGTCCGGGTCGACCAGGTCGTCGCGTTCCACTCCGAAGTGGACGACCCGGCCGGCCATCAGCCGGTCCGCCTCGGCGATCAGGCGTTTCGCGGCGTCCGGGGGCACTGCGGTGGTCGCCCGGGCGGGCAGCAGGGCGGTGAACCGGGCGCCGGTCACGCGCGGGCCGTCCGGCAGCGGTGACCGCCACCGCCGCCTGCGCACCGTGTCACTGACCCGGCCGGCGACCTCTTGCGGTCCCATCCGGGACAACCGCCGCAGGTACCAGCCCACGGACGTGCTCCGGGTCATCGCGTCCTCGTCAGCGTCACCGGGGCGCCGCTGACCAGGCCGGTCTGCACGGCGAGGGTGGCCGCCGTGGTGGCGACCAGCGACTCCAACGGCACCGGCATCGGTCCGCCGGTCCGCACGGCCTTGAGGAACGCGTCCAGTTCGGCGCGCTGGCCCTTGTCCCGGGCGGGGGACAGCCGCGGGCTGCTCCACCGCTTGCGGCCGTGCACCGAGGCGCGGACGAAGTCGTCGAGCCGCAGCACCTTGCCGTCCGCGATCAGGTCCAGCGTCTCCTTGGGGAAGCCGGGTGAGCCGGTGGTGACGTAGCTGAGGGTGGCGGTGGACCCGCCCGGGTAGCGCAGCACGATCTGGAGGTCCTCGTTGCCGGGCGTGGCGACCGCGTACACCGAGGTCGGGTCGGCCCCGAGCAGCCAGCTGACGGTGTCGATGAAGTGACCGCCCTCGCCGGCGAACCGGGAGCCCTGGCTGTCTTGTTGGAGGTACCAGCTGCCGTGCTGCAACCGGCCGGCGTTGACCAGGTAGCGGACGTTCGCCGGTCCGCTCCGGGTTCCGAACCGCTTGCGGGCCTGCCGCAGCAGCGGCGCGAACCGCCGGTTGAAGCCGACTTGCAGCCGGTCGTTGCCGGACTCCTCCACGGCGGTGAGCACACCGGCCAGTTCGTCCTCGGTGAGCGCCAACGGCTTCTCCACGAAGACCGCCTTGCCGGCCAGGAGCGCCCTGCGGGTCAGTGCGGCGTGCGAGTTGTGCCGGGTGACCACGAACACCGCGTCGACGGAGGGGTCTTCGAGGACGGCGTCCAGCTCGGTGGTCGCTTCGGCGAAACCGAACTTCCGCTTCGCGTTGACCGCGGACAGCGCCGTCGTGGTGACGACGGTGGACAGCTCGACGTCGTCGCGCTGGGCCAGGTGCGGCAGCAGCATCGACGTCGCGTAGTTGCCCGCACCGACGAACGCCAGCCGCACCGGGGACGTGACCGACCGGGTCGGGGTGGCCGCCCTGCTGCTGCGTCGCACCGTGGGCACGGCCACCGCCGGTGCCTCCGCTTCGATCGGGTGTTCCGCGGCGTCGGGGTAGCGGAACAGCACGGCCACGGCCTTCAGTTCGCCGTCCTTCAGGCGCTGGTAGGTCTTGACGGCGTCGTCGAAGTCGGCGATGTGGGAGATCAGGGGTTCGGTGTCGACGCGTCCGCGGGCCAGGAGATCCAGGAAGCACGCCAGGTTGCGGCGCTCGGTCCAGCGCACGTAGCCGATCGGGTAGTCCCGCCCTTCGAGTTCGTACTCCGGGTCGTAGCGCCCGGGGCCGTACGAGCGGGAGAACCGGACGTCGAGTTCCTTCTCGTAGTACGCGTTCCACGGCAGGTCCAGGCGGCACTTGCCGATGTCGACGACCCGGCCTCGGTCCCGGCTCAGTCGGGCGGCCAGCTCGACGGGCTGGTTGCTGCCGCCGCCCGCGGCCAGGTACACCTGGTCCACGCCGTGGCCATCGGTGAGTTCGGCGACGGAACTCTCCACGGCCGCGGAGCCGGGGTCGCCGCAGGCCGCAGCGCCGAGGCGGGCGGCGAGTTCGCAGCGCACCGGGTCGGGGTCGACGCCGATGACGCGGACGCCCGAGGCGGCCAGCAGCTGCACCACCAACTGGCCGATCAGTCCGAGGCCGATGACCAGGGCCACGTCGCCGAGCTGCGGCTCGCCGCGGCGGACGCCCTGCAAGGCGATCGACCCGACGGTGCCGAAGGCCGCGTGCCGCGGTGCGAGGCCGTCCGGCACCGGGGTGTACAGGTTCTTCGGCACCCAGTTCAGTTCGGCGTGCAGCGCGTGTTCGTTGCCGGCGCAGGCCACCAGGTCGCCGACCGCCACGTCGTCGATCCCGGCGCCGACCTGCTCGACCACCCCGCACAGCGAGTAGCCGAGCGGGGTGTAGGAGTCCAGTTGGTTGATCACCTTGCGGTAGGTGGCGGACATCCCGTTGGTGGCCACGCTCTGCATGACCTTCGCCACCTGGTCCGGCCGGGAGCGCGCCTTGCCCAGCATCGACATGCCGGCCTCGGACACCTTCATGAGCTCGGTCCCGGTGGAGATCAGCGAGTAGGCGCTGCGGACCAGCACACCGTTCGGCTTGCACCCCGGCACCGGCACGTCGAGCAGCGCCAGCTCGCCGCTCTTGTAGTTCTGCACAACCTGCTTCACCCGAACTCCTCTTGTTTCTACGCCTTCATGCCGTCATGCGATCTAGCCCTGTATCCGTGTAGCCGTACAGCCGTGTCCTCGTTCAGCTCTGGCCGGAGCCGGACGTCGCGCCGCGGTACCAGTACTCAAGGGTCAGCACGTGCCACAGGTGCTTGGAGAAGTCCCGGTGCCCGGCGGCGTCCTCGGCGACGAGCCGGGCCAGCGCCTCGCGGCGCAGGAATCCGGAACGGACGAGCACCCCGTCGTTCACCACCTCGCGCACCAGCGGCGCCAGATCGCGGCTCATCCAGGCCCGCAGCGGGGCGCTGAACAGGCCCTTGGGCCGGTACACGATCTCCCGGGGCAGGATCGAGGAGGCCGCCTCCTTGAGGACGGCCTTGCCCTGTCGTCCGACGATCTTGCGGTCACCGGGCACCGCGAACGCCGCCTTGACCACCTCGACGTCCACGTACGGGACCCGCACCTCGGTCGACGCGGCCATGCTCGACCGGTCCGTGTAGGCGAGGTTCAGGCCCGGCAGGAACATCCGGGCGTCGCCCAGGCACATGCGGTTGACGAAGTCGTCGAGGTCGTTGTCCCGGTAGACGTCCGCGTGTTCGGTCAGCACGTCGTCGACCGTCCCGGCGAGGTCCGGATCGATCAGGTCGAGCAACTCGGCCCGGTCGTACATGGTGTAGCTGCGCCGGAACGCGGTCTCCTCCGGCAGATCGGCGAAGGAGAGGAACCGCTTCGCGAAGCGCACCGACCGGTACCCCCGGCGGGACGTGGCGACCGGCAGCCGGTCCACGGCCGCGGACAGACCGCGCCGCAGGGGCCGCGGGACACGTTGGTAGCGCACCGCGAGCAGGTTGGCCAGGTGTTTGCGGTACCCGGCGAACAGCTCGTCGGCGCCCATCCCCGAGAGCATCACCTTGACCCCGGCCTCACGGGCGGCCGAACAGATCAGGAAGGTGTTGATCGCAGCCGGGTCCCCGATCGGCTCGTCCAGGTGGTACGTCATCTGCGGCAGCAGGTCGAGCACCTTCGGAGCGATCTCGATCTCGTGCAGGTCGACGCCGAACCGCTCGGCCACCTGCCGGGCGTAGCGCAGGTCGTCGGGCATCGCCTCGAACTTGGCGTCCTCGGCGCGGAACCCGATCGTGTAGGCGGAGATCCCGGGTCGGTGCCGGGCCGCCAGCGCGGTCAGATAGCTGGAGTCCAGGCCGCCGGAGAGGAAGGTCGCCACCGGTACGTCGGAGAGCAGGTGCCGCCGGTTGGACTCCTCGACGACGGCGGCAAGATCCGGCTGGTCGCCGTCGCGGGCCTGCTCCCGGGCCTCGGCGGCGACGTCCCGGAGGTTCCAGTACCGGCCGCGCTCCACCCGGCCGTCGGGCCGGATCCGCAGCCAGCTCCCCGGGGGCAGCTTCTCCGCTTCGCGGTACGCGCAGCGCGAGTCCGGCACCCAGTAGTAGAGCAGCGAGGCCACCAGTGCCGCGTGGTCCACTTCCAGCGAGCCGCCGGTCACGGCGGCGAGTGCCTTGAGTTCGGAGGCGAACACCAGGCCCGGGCCGCGCCGGAGCAGGAACAGCGGTTTGATGCCGAGCTGGTCGCGGGCGAGCACCAGCTCGCCGGTGCGCTCGTCGAAGACCGCGAAGGCGAACATGCCGCGCAGCCGTGGCAGGCAGTCCGTGCCCCAGCGCCGCCAGGCCTCCAGCAGCACCTCGGTGTCGGAGGTGCCGCGGAAGCGTGCCCCGGCCGCGGTCAACTCGGCCCGGAGTTCCGGCGCGTTGTACAGCTCGCCGTTGTAGGTGAGGGCGAGGCCGTCGGAGACCATCGGCTGGGCGCCGGTCTCGGACAGGTCGATGACGGCCAGCCGACGGTGCCCGAGGTGGACGTCGCCGCCGCCGGCGGGGTGGCTGTACCGGCCCGCCCCGTCCGGTCCGCGGTGGGCGAGGACATCGGTGAGCCGGTCGGTCACGACCTTCCCGTCCGGCCACCTGTAGGTGCCTGCGATGCCGCACATGTGCTACCGCGCCTCCTGCTCGTTGTCCGGGACCAGTGCGGCCGGTTTCGACGGCCGCTCCGTCCGTAGCTGGCCGGTCCCGTTCTGCCGGGCCAGCCGCTCGTCGTGGCCGCGCAGCGCGGTGTGCAGCCCGTCCCACAGCGTGCCGTCGGTCCGGTCGCGCGGATCGGGGTCGATCAGCACCACACCGATCACCGCGATGTGTTGGTCGGCGAGTTGCCGCGCCACGGTGTGCAGCCAGGCGGCGCTGCCGTGCCCGGCCCGTACGACGAGCACGGTCCGGCCACCGAGGTACCGCAGATCGGTCCACGCCGTGCCGGGCGCGACCGAACCGACGCCGAGCCGGCGCGCCAGTGGCGGCACGCCCTCGGCGCCCTCGCCGCTGACGACGGTCGGGCCTCCTGGATGCCGGTCGCTGTGGGCGAGCTGCGGGCCGGGCAGCCCGTCGACGACGACCACCGGTCCCTCCGCCGTGAGTGCCATGGCGACGTCCAGGGCGATCGCGCCGGTGCTGCGCGCACAGCCCAACTCCAGCAGCGACACGGGTTCCGTGGAGCCCCGCACGGTGCGGGCCAGGGTCGTGGTGAGCCGTTCGCGTGCCACCCGGGTCCGGCGGCGCTGCCACCGCCCGACCGGCCGGCGGGGCACCCGGCGCAGCTCCGCGATGACCGAGGCGCCCAGGTTCGCCGCGATGTCCCGGCGGAGCACGGGGCGGTCCGCCACCACCGAACCGACCGCGGCCAGGGCGAGTCCGACGACGAACCCGAGGACGAGTCCGATGACCGCGTGGGTGACCGCGGCCCTGGGCAGGGAGTGCGGCACCGCGCGCGGTGCGTCCACGATCTGGGTGCCGGCGACGAGCCGGGGCGTGCCGGTGCGCGCATCGGCGGCCCGCTGGTCGAAGTCGGCGATCCGCGAGTTGAGTTCGGCCCGGCGGGCGTAGAGCGATTCGATGCTCGCCGACGCCTTCGGGTCACTGCCCTGGGTGCGCTCTCCGATGGCCTTGTTGACCTGGGTGAGTTCGTCGCGCATGCGGTCGCGCTGGTCGAGCAGGGCCGTGGCCTCGGCCTTCGCGGTTTCCCACATCCGCCGCACGTGGTCCGTGACGAACGCTTCGGCCAACGCCCCGGCCCGGGCCACCGCTTGCGCTTCGCTGTCCCCCGTCACCTCGATCTGGAGCAGGTTGTTGGTCAAGCCGGTCCCCCGGTAGTCCTGCATGAAGTCGGCCGGCTTTTCGCGGGACTTGAGGGTGCGCAGCGCCTTGCCGGCGATCCGGGTGGTCTGGAGGAGCGCGACGTCGGTACGGATCAGCGTGCCGGTGTCGTTCGGCTGGTCGTCCTGGTGGGCGACCAGCACCTTGGTGGTGGCGGTCGGCGGCGGCTGCATGAGGACCGCCAGTGCCGCGCCGACCAGCAGTCCCAGGAGGGCCGCGGCGGACCAGAGGCGGCGGCGTCTGCGCACGGCCACCACCAGCGACTGGAGGTCCAGCAACGGCGCGGTCGCCGACGGCTCCGCGGTCGTGTGCGGTTTCACGCCGAACCCCCCGTCGCCTGGCCGTGGGCCGCGAGGGCGCCGGCGGCGTCCTCCGGAATGCGGTCGGCGGGCTGCGTCGTACGGGCCCGCACCGCGTCGGCGAGGACGATGCCGATGACCTCGTGCCCGCCGTCCGCACACGCCTCGGCGATGCCGGTGAGCTCCCCCGCGGTCCAGTTGCCCGTGCTGAGCACGACCAGGGCGCCGGACTCGGTGCCGCGGTCCGGCACCACCGGCCGGGCCACCGACACGTCCACCACCCGCAGTCCGGGACGCCCCGTCTTCGACGGGTTCGGGGAAGGATCGTTCTCGGCCTCGGTGACCAACTGCCCGGCGGCCCGGCGGGCGATCTCGTCGCCCTCCGGTACGACCACCAGCAGACTCCGGGAGCCCGGGAGCAGTCGGTCCCTGAGCCGAGCGCGCACCCGCCCGTACCGGATCCGACGGGCGGCCTCGTCGCCGGAGGTCTGTGGGGGCGGCGCGTCCCACGGGGTGTCGAGGTGCAGCAGCCGGCGGATCCGGGCCCGTGGGCCTCGGCCCTCCGGTCGGCGCGCGGGCCGTTCGGCGGGTACGTCGACGGTGCCCAGCAGGGGGGAACCGAGTGCTGCGCTGATCTCGCGTTCGGTGCGCAGTCGGCGGTCCATCCGGGCGGCGGCGAGGTGGCCGACGACCCCGAGCAGGAGGAACAGCAGTGCCCCGGCGATGATGAGCTGGGGCCGCGTCGGCGGCACCTCGCCGGTCGGTCGGGCCGCCGGCCCCATCACGACCATGCCGGCCTGGTTGCTCGCCGGGTCGGCCTGGTCCAGCTTCTTCATGGCCTCTTCCAGCGCGAGACGCAGCTTTTCGAGCGCGGTGCGGGCCTGCACGCTCTCCACGGTCCGCCCCGGATCGGTCGCATCGGCCAGGTCGCTGATGCGGCGGTTGGTCTCCACCACCTTCTTCCGCAGGGCCTCGGGCCCCGTAGCCGCTTCGGACTCGGTGCCCTCGCCCGCGATCCGGGCGACGAACGTGACGAATTGCTGGGCCATCCGGTCGGAGAGCTGCTGCGCCCGCTCCGGGGCGTCGGCCGTGCCCGAGATCGTGATGATGTTCCCGTCGGCTGCCTCGGCGCTCACCCGGTCCCGTAGCTCGCTGCCGCTGACGTCCGTCCAGCCGAGGGTGGCGGCCGCCCGGTCGACCACCGCGGAACTGGTCGCGATCTCCACCTGGGTGAGCAGTTCGCGTTCCTCCCACTGCCCCGGCAGCAGCACCGAAGCCGATGCCGTGTAGCGCGGCGGGAACAGCACCGAGGTGCCGTGGCCGACGAGTGCGCCCAGCACGGCGAGGAGGGTGAGGAGCCGCCAGCGCCGACGGAGAATCCGCCCGATGGTGACCAGGCGTATCGCTTCCTCGCTCAACGACGCGGCCTCTTCCCTGTGCGTATCGTGTTGCCCGACGGCACCGCGGTGCGGTCGCGGCCGGTGGCGGCGTAGGCCGCGAGCAGCGACGCCTGGGAGTTCCGCCAGGAGAGTTCCCCGTTGATGCGTTCCTGGCCGATCTTGCCCATCCGGGCCCGTTTCTCCGGATCGTCCAACAGCTGCGCGATGAGCTCGGCGAAGGCGGCCTCGTCGTTGGCGGGCGCGTAGACGGCGGCGTCACCGGCGGAGACCCGCGCCTCCCGGAGGTCGAACGAGACGACGGGGCGGCCCATCGCCATGTACTCCAGGACCTTGTTCATGGTCGAGACGTCGTTGAGCGGATTGCGCGGGTCGGGTGAGAGGCACACGTCCGCGGTGGACAGGTAGCGGACCAGGTCGGCGTCGGGAATGCGCCCGGTGAACTGCACCTGCTCCTGGAGCCCGAGCCGCCGGGACAGCTCCACCATCGCGTCGAAGGCGTCGCCGGAGCCGACGAACACCGCGTGCCAGTCGGTCCGCCCGCGTTCGTCGCGGAGCTTCGCCAGCGCCCGCAGGGCGTAGTCGACGCCGTCCTGGGGGCCCATGACGCCGAGGTAGCACAGCAGATGGGGCTTGCCGCGCTTCAGCTCCGGCTCGGGCGGTACCGGTCGGAACCGTTCGGTCTCGGGTGCGCTGCGCACCACGAACACGTCCTGTGGCCGCCGACCGCCGCGGCGGATCGCGACGTCGCGATAGCTCTCGTTGGTGGCGAGCACGACGTCCGCGGCCCGGTAGGTGAACCGTTCCAGCGCGCACACCGCGCGGTAGAGCAGGTCCTCACCGCGGTCGAACCGGGAGAGGTACAACTCGGGCACCAGGTCGTGCTGGTCGAAGACGAACCGCGCGCCGCGCCGTTTGAGCCACAGGGCCGGCAGGAACAACAGGTCGGGCGGATTGCAGGCGTGGACCACGTCCACCGGGCCGACCTTGCGGGCCAGCCGGGCCGTGTGCCACAACGCTGCTCCGTACTCCCGCAGGTAGCCGGCCGGTCCGCCGGTGGCCGCGCGCAACGGGTAGCGGTGGATGCGCACCCCGTCGATCTCCACCTCCGGCTCGGTGTCCCGCTTGCTCCCCCGCGGGCAGATGACGTGCACCGTCCAGCCCGCGTCGCGCAGCGTCTTGCACTCCTGCCACACCCGACGGTCGAAGGGCACCGACAGGTTCTCCACCAGGATCAGCGCGCGCCGGTCGGACCGGTCGCCGCTGGTGGTGCCGTCGAACGATGTGTCACCAAGCAAGGCCCACGTACCCCGGTTCGGCCCGGCGCGCATCGGCGTCGGGTAGGTGGATGAGATCGATCAGCGCCGGACCGTCGCCGCCGCGGGGCAGCGCCGACAGCACGGCCGGGTCCCTGGTCCCGACCAGGCACACTTCGGCGTGGTCGAGCACCTCGTCGACGGAGTCGGCGAGCAGCTGGGCGAGGTGCGGCAGCCGGGTCTCGATGTACTCGCGGTTCGCGCCCAGCAGCCGGGAGAGGCTGACGTTCGCGTCGTGGATCCGCAGGTCGTAACCCTTGCCGAAGAGCCGCTCCGCCAGCTCGACGAGCGGGCTCTCGCGGAGGTCGTCGGTGCCGGGTTTGAAGGACAGCCCGAACAGGCCGACCCGGCGTTTCCCGGTGCGTTCGACCAGCTCCACCGCCCGTTGCAGGTGCGCGGAGTTGGAGGGCAGCACATGCGCGAGGATGGGCACCGCGACATCGGCCCGCTGCGCCGCGTGGACCAGGCTGCGGAGGTCCTTCGGCAGGCAGGAGCCCCCGAAGGCGAAGCCGGGCCGTAGGTAGGCGGGGCTGATGTTCAGCTTGTGGTCGGCCAGGAACACGTCCATCACCTGGTGCGAGTCCACCCCGAGTGCCTGGCACACCGCGCCCAGCTCGTTCGCGAAGCCGATCTTGAGGCCGTGGAACGCGTTGTCCGCGTACTTGATCGCCTCGGCCGTCGGGACCGGCACCCGGAACACCTCGCCGGGCAGGCCCTCGTACAGTGCCGCCACCGTCTCGCCGCTCGCCGGGTCGAACTCGCCGATGACGGTCTTGGGCGGGTCGAAGAAGTCCCGCACGCTCGTGCCCTCGCGCAGGAACTCCGGGTTGACGGCGACCCCGAAGTCCACCCCGGCCGTGCCGCCGACGTACTTCTCCAGGATCGGCACCAGCAGGTCGAGGCAGGTGCCCGGGAGCATGGTGCTGCGGAACACGACGGTGTGCCGCCCGCCGCGCTCGGCGAGCACGGCGCCGATCTGCTCGGTGACCCGCTCCAAGTACGTGGTGCACAGGCTGCCGTTGGGCTCCGACGGCGTCCCCACGCAGATCAGCGACACCTCGCTGTCGTTGATCGCCTCGCGGACGTCGTCGGTGGCGCGTAACGCTCCGGTCCGCACGACCTCGGCGATGAGTTCGCCGATCCGCTCCTCGACCACCGGGGCCTTGCCGTCGTTGACCAGGTCGATCTTGACCTGGTTCACGTCCACCCCGATGACCTCGTGGCCCATGCTGGCCAGGCACGCGGCCGACACGCAGCCCACGTAACCGAGCCCGAAAACACTGATCCTCATGACTCGTCCCTCCCCTCGGGCAGGCCCTTCGGGCCTGCGGTCCGCACGCCTGCGGGCCTCTTGAGCCGCAGCCCCCCGCGCATCAGTAGGCCCCCCGCCCGTAAACCACCGCACGGAGCGTCTTCCACAAGATCACCGTGTCCAGGGCGAGCGACCAGTCCTCGACGTACCGCAGGTCCAGCCGCACGGCTTCCTCCCACGGCAGGTCGCTGCGTCCGCTGATCTGCCACAGGCCGGTGAGGCCGGGCTTGACCAGGAGCCGCCGCCGGATGTCCGGGCCGTACGCAGCGGACTCCTCCGGTAGCGGAGGCCGCGGGCCGACGAGCGACATGGAACCGGTGAGCACGTTGAAGAGTTGCGGGAGCTCGTCGACCGAGTACCGGCGCAGTACCGCTCCCAACCGGGTCACCCGCGGATCCCGGCGGAGCTTGAACAGCACGCCGGCGCCCTCGTTGCGGTCGGCCAGTTCGGCCCGTGCCCCGTCGGCCCCGGCGACCATGGTGCGGAACTTGAGGATCGTGAACTCGCGGCCGTCCTTGCCCACCCTGCGCTGCCGGTAGAACGCCCCGCCGCGGCTGTCCATCAGGACGAGCAGCCCGACCAGCATCATCAGCGGCGCGAACAGGATCAGCAGCACCGCCGCGCCCAGCCGGTCGACGACCGCCTTGACCGCCCGGCTGCCCCCGGTGAAGGTCGGCATGCTGACCCGTAGCAGCGGGATCCCGAGCACCGCGTCGACGTGCAGCCGCGGGCCGGCCACCTCCATGAGTACGGGGGCCACGACCATCTCGGCATCGCTGCCTTCGAGGTTCCACGCCAGCCGCTGCAACCGGTCCGGTGACCAGTGCGGGTCCGGTGTGACCGCGACGACGCGGTAGCCGTCGCGGCGGATGTGGTTGGCGACGTCCGCCAGTCGGCCGACGACGGGCACTCCGTCCAGTTGGTCGCCTTCGAGCCCGCGGCCGTCCGTCGTGCACACCCCGTCCACCCGCCAGCCGAGGTGCGGGAACCTGCGGGCCCTGGAGATCAGGTCGCGCACGGTGGCCGGGCTCCCGGCGGCGAGCACCGGTCGCAGACACCGTCCTTCTTTTCGCTGTTTGTGCAACCAGATGCGCAGCAGGTACCGCGCGGTCATGGTGACGAGCGCGATCGCGGGGATCGCGACGAAGATCCAGAGCTTGATGTTGCGTGAGGTCAGGGCGATGCCGCCGAGGGCCAGTACGACGGCCGCCGTGAACAGGGAGCGTCCGAGGCGACGGAACTCCTCGGCACCCTGGCCGAGTACGGCCGGCGCCCATGCGCGGCTCACCGCAAGCGCACCCAGCACCAGCAACTCGGTGCCGAATGCGAGGATTCCCCACTTCTCGTGCCAGTTGGCCGCGTCCCGGGCACCGAAGAAATTGCCGATCGCCGCCACCACGAAGGCGGTGGCCACGGTGTCGCTGGTGATCACGGTACGTCGGTACCGCTCCTCCCAGTCGATCGCGGGTTGACTGATTGCCCCGTTCGCCAGACGCCCGCGCGCCGACGGAAACGGGTCGACTAACTCCCCCTGCTGCACAGAACCCCCCAGGTCGCCAGCGGTTCGCCAAGTTCGCCCAAGACTGTTCCTCGCCACGGAGGCTCCCCGCCCCCCGCGCCGCGCTGTTCCTCCCCCCGGGAGGCTCCGCCCCCCGCGCATGACATCTCGGCTCTTTCAGCGTGACGTGAACGACTCACCCTGGCCACAGCGGACTCATCCGTCCCGCCAGGCCCTTTCGAGGTGCACGGAATCCCCTCGGGAACCTCGACTACTCCCCGCAGCCGAGGACCCCTCTCGGGTTCCAAGAATTGATCACCCCCGCGACCAGCGCGGGAGCCGCAACTGCTAGCTGTCCGTGGCGCCCAACCTATAGATCATTTAACGGAGTCCTTGCGTCCGATCAGCCGAAGCACGGTCAATCTAGACCATCGCGACGACTATGGAGAGGGGATGTGTGGAATTCGTGCTCAAGCTTTGAGCCCCGGGACACCGGCCGGCCACCTTCCACGGGTGCGTCGACGACAAAGAAATGCCGTGTGACCTGTGCTGATAGGTGTTTTCCGGGGTACCACCACGGGCATTTCCGAGGCTTCACAACACTGACATCCCGGCCGCGGCCAGGCCCGGCCGACGCCGTCCGGTGACAGCTGCCGGGCGGACCGCTCGGCGTCGGCCGGGCCGGGGCAGGGCTTCTCCGCAACAGTGATGACTTGCTGCAACAGGCCCTACAGGGCGCGCAGTTCGGCATCGGCTCCCCGTTGCCGTGCCGGACGGCGTGCCGGCCGCGGGTGCCCGCAGCAGCCGGGCCATCGCCCCGGGAGGGCACGCGAAAGGCCGGATGACCGATCCGATGGGCTCGGGCCCGGAATCGACACCCTCCCCACATCGCCCTGACCCGATCCACAGGAACGCGTTCAGGTCCGGGACCGAGATCCGCGGCAGGCCTCTGATCAGTGGAGAACGGTTCCGGTGACGCCGTCGGCCTTCGAACTGAGGTGATCGCCATAGGGGGGAACAGGGCGGTGCCGGGCCATCAGCCGCTTGGTCCGTCTCGGTTATCCGACCGAGTCGAACCGCTCTGGACGTCCGCTCGTGGGCTATCAGCTGACCGACACGTCGTCATTCAGATGCGGCAACGGAGCGGCCGATTTCCCGGGGAGCGCATTGCCGCGCATTTCGTGGCGCGAAGCAGACGGCTGAATACCTCTCGCGCTCCCACTCGGTGAGGTGTCGGAGCAGGTGCGCGTCGACGGCGGTCCCGCGCGGCGCGGCGTACGGCTCGATCACTCCCTTGCGCCGGGTACGCAGGGGCATGTCGCGGTGAGACACCCAAACCCGACAACACTTGAGCCGAGCGCCCTCCACGGCGAGGAGGGCACCGAATCGACACGTTTCGCAGTTGTGTCCGGAGCGCTGGCCGGAGGAACACCACTGGCAGGAAATACGGACACCGCCTGGGCAATCACGGTCGGCGCGATAAGCACCGTTGGCGCCATCGCTGCCGGCCTGGAATCGAAACTGGGCCTACAGGAGAGAGCAGCCGCCCACCAGAAGGCCGCAATTTCGTTCGGCGCACTAGGGACGTCCTACTACGACGTGAAGATCATGAACTACACGAAAGCCAAAGGGGTGCAGGCGATCGCGAAACTGACGCAGCAGCAATCTCAACTTGAGGAGAGATCGATCCTCGTCGAACCGCGCACGGTAAAGACTCTGGCGCGGAGAAGACTGCTGCACATGGGTTAACCGACCGATCGTGGCCACATCGACTCGGCGAGCGGTCCGGGAGCGCGCCTCGACCTGTACGCCTGCCGGGCGGGGCTTCGACCCACGGCCCAGGCCGGATCCACCTGCGAGCACGGCGGGCGCGACTCACCCGCACGGAAGGGCACTCAATGCGACAGGTCAATCACCTGGAGCTATTATGCCTAGCGGGGGTCATCGAGCGACGTGGAGGTTGCTGATGTCCGGAGGAACGGACGACGCGGATATCCCGGTTACGAGCGACGACATTCAGTCCTTCTCCGGCCGACTCGCGCAATGGAGTGAATCCCTCGGCCCGGTCGAACAGTCTCTGGCCCAGGTGCTACTCCAGTACGCGCGGGACCTTCGGCCCGAGGACGTCCGTCGCAATCAGTTGGTCAGCGACCTGGACGCGGCGACGCGCGCAGTCATCGAATCGGTCAAGAGCCGGTGGGCCAACGCGGCCGAAGCGGCCAGCGCCTGGGTCGAGATCGGTCCCATCTGGCAGAAGGCCAACCCGCGCGAGGGGCGGGAGGAGTGGGAAATCGTTCAGTGGACCTACACCCGCCCGGAGAAGTGGACGCCTCCGTATGCATAGCGACATCGCAGGCCGCAAGGAGATCGACGCGCCCACCGCCGAGGCATTCTCCGCGGCACTGGACCGGTTCTCCACCAGCCTGTCCGATGCCGACCGCGCCATTCTCGTCGCCGTGCTCAACGCCGCGATGGGGCCGTGGGAACGGATGGCCGCGCACCCGGTGGAGAAGCTACTGGATCCAGCGGACGCGCGACTGGTGGAACAGCTGGTGGAGCGAGCCCGCTCCGAGGAGCGGTAGTGGGTCGATATCTCGGCCTCATCGTCAAAGCGACCCGACTGTGCAACCTGCGCTGCGCGTACTGCCACGACTGGCGGAGCGGACCGAACCAGACGATGGGCTTTCCGGTGCTGGCCCAGCTGACCGCCCGGGCGCTCGCCGACCCCGCCCATGACGCGGTCGAGTTCATCTGGCACGGTGGCGAGCCCACCGTGTTGCCGCGCTCGTTCTACGAGCGGGCCGTCTACGTGCAGGCCCGTTTGCGCCAGCCGGGCCAGACGGTCCGCAACTCGCTGCAAACCAACGGCACGCGCATCGACCACGCCTGGGCCCGCTTCTTCCGGGACTTCCAGTTCAGGGTCAGTGTGAGCCTCGACGGCCCGCCCGCCGTGCACGATCGGCACCGCCGCTACGCCTCCGGCCGGCCCTCCTTCGATGACGTACGCCGCGGGCTGGACGCCCTGCGCGACAACGACGTGCCGCTCAGCGTGCTCATGGTCGTCGACAGGGAGGCGATCGAGCTGGGGCCCGACCCGATCTTCGACTTCTTCGTCGAAGAGGGGATCACCAACTACGGGCTGCTCGCCGCCAAACCGACGAACCAACCCGACGCGCCGCCCGGCACCCCGACGCCGCACTACGTCACCCCGGCCGAGATGAGCGTGTTCCTGCGCGCGTACTTCGACCGGTGGGTGGCCCACGGCGACCCCGACATCCGGGTCAGGGAGTTCGACGGCCTGCTCAACCGGCTCTCGGACCGACGTTCCCCCGTCTGCACCCTCGCCGGGGACTGCTTCGGCCGCTACTACCTCGTGGAACCCGACGGCGAGGTGGCGCACTGCGACCTGTTCGTCGGCGACCCCGCGTACACGGTGGGCAACGTCCTCACCGACTCGTTCACCTCGTTCCGCGACCGACCTGCGCTCGTGCGTCTGCGGGATGCGAACGACCGTGCGCGGGACTCGATGCGCAGCTGTCCGGACTTCGGCGTGTGCAACGGGTGGTGTCCGCACGAGCGTTACCTCGCCTCCCGGCACGACCCTCAGTTCTCCAGCGACTGCTGTGGCCTGAGCGGCCTCATCCAGCACATGCGGGAGCGCCTTCCGGTCACTGCATCAGCCCGGTGAGGGTCCTGCTCGGGCCAGCGCACGAACTGCACGTCGGGGTGCACGGATCGTTGCTGGCCGCGCCGCCGCCCGGCGCCACCTACGTCCAGTGCACGTACACGCTTCGCCTACGACCCGACCGCGAGGCCCACCAGCCGTTCTCGCCGCTGCACGATCCGGCAGTCGCGGAGTGGGCGCGGTTCCACGACGTGCCGTCCGACGTGCAGGTGGTGCACTCCTCCCGGCTGCCGGTGCAGACACCGCTGCCCTGGGTGGTCGACGCGGACTCCTTGATGACGCCGCTCCAGGTCGGCCGGTTCTTCGCGCTGGGCGCGGCAGCCCGCGGTGAGGTGCCGATTCCCAGCCCGGGTGCGGTGGCGCGCCGGGAGGCCGCGATGGTGGAGTGGTACTCCCACCGACGCTGCGCCCGGATCCTCTTCCGCACCGAGTACGCCCGACGGACGTTCCTCGGCCACCTCGGCGACCGTGGGCACCGGTCGGAGACGGTGGAGGAACTGGCCGCCAAATCCGAGGTGGTGTACCCCGCCGTCCCGGCGAGCGGCGCGGTCAGCCGGACCGGACGGCCGGTGACCGTGCTCTACATGGGCCGGACCGCTCAGGACAAGGGTGCCTCCGTGGCGGCTGAGGTCTTCGCCCGGCTTCGGGAACGGCACGGGGCCAGGGTACGGCTGGTCTTCCTCGGGCCCTGCCCGAGCCGGCTCGCCGACGGGTTGGCGGCGATCGGGGTGCGGCTGACACCGGTGCTGCCCCGATCGGCGTACCTGAGTCAGCTCGGCCGAGCGGACGTCTTCCTCTCGCCGACCACGTTCGAGAGCTTCGGCATGGGCCTCCTCGAAGCCGCTGCCGCCGGCCTCGCGATCGTCTGCTCGGACGGGCCGGGCATGGAGCACATCGGTGAACTGTTCGCGCACGGCGAGAACGCCCTGTTCGTCTCGAACGCCGACCCGGTGGCGGAGCGGGTGAGCGGCTACACCGCCGCGGTGTCCGAGCTGATCGACAACGAGCCGCTGCGCCGGCGTTTCACCCTGAACAACCGGGCACTCACCGGACACGGGAAGCTGTCGATCCGGCAGCGGAACGAGCGGCTCGGCGCGGTGTACGCGCACGCCGCCGATCTCGGATCCCGGCTCGCCTCCGACACCGACGGCGCCCCCGGGGAGGGTGCCCGACGGATCGTCGACTGGCCGGAGCAGATCTGTCACTGGGCGGAGCAGCGCTGCACCGCCCGGATCGGCTCCCGCGTCATCGGCTGAGCTCGTCGTCCGTGGTACGACTCGCTGCGGCTCGATCCGGGGCGGCACCGGGGAGCCGGGCGGCGGCACGGGACAGGTACTGTCGGCGCACACCGACCCCGCGGTCGAGGGGCCGGGCTTCCTGGAGAGGGCTTGCCGTGACGAAGCTGCGCTGCGTGGTGCTGGACGACTATCAGGGCGTCGCCCGCTCCCTGGCGGACTGGACGAAGATCGCCCCCCAGGTGGAGACGGAGTTCCTGGACACGCACATCACCTCGACCGACGCCCTGGTCGAAGCGCTTGAGCACAGCGAGATCGTCGTGGCCATGCGCGAGCGGACCCCGTTCCCCGCCGCCCTCTTCGCCAGGTTGCCCCGGCTCCGGCTGCTGGTGACCTCGGGGATGCGCAATGCGGCCATCGACATGGAAGCGGCTGCCCGGCACGGGGTCACCGTGTGTGGCACGGCCAGCAACTCGGAGCCGCCGACCGAGCTGACCTGGGCGTTGATCCTCGGTCTGGCCCGGCAGGTGGTGCCCGAGAACGCCGCGCTCCGTTCGGGCGGGCCGTGGCAGCACACGGTGGGGGCCGACCTCCACGGCAGTCGCCTCGGGCTGCTGGGACTGGGCAAGATCGGCCGCAAGGTGGCCCGCATCGGCGCCGCGTTCGGGATGGAGGTGGTGGCGTGGAGCCAGAACCTCACCCCGGAGCGTGCGGCCGAGGGCGGGGCGATCGCCGCGGCCTCCAAGGAGGAACTGCTGGAGACCAGCGACTTCGTCTCGGTGCACCTGGTGCTCAGCGACCGCACCCGGGGGCTGATCGGCGAAGCGGAGCTGCGCCGGATGCGTGACAGCGCCTACCTGGTCAACACCTCACGGGCGGCGATCGTCGACCAGACGGCACTGCTGCGGGCGCTTGCGGAGGGGTGGATCGCCGGAGCGGGCACCGATGTCTTCGAGACGGAACCCCTGCCGCTGGACGATCCGTTGCGCACGGCACCCCGTCTCCTCGCACTGCCGCATCTGGGCTACGTCACCCGACGCAACTACGCGGGGTACTTCACTCAGGCCGTCGAGGACATCGAGGGGTTCCTCGCGGAGAAGCCGGTACGGGTACTGGCAGGGGGGGTGTGAGCGCTCCGACCGGCGGTGGTCCGCGGCGCTCCCCGAGGGGTGAGCCGCGTCGACCAAGCGGGAGGCGACCCGTCCGAGGGGCCGCAGCCGCGCGATGTCGATGCGGCCGGTGGCCGTCAGCAGCTCCCAGGCGAGTGCGAACCCGTCGACCTCCTGCGCGTGGTCCACGGTCCGGGTTCGACGTCGACAGCGGTAGGCGAGCGGCCGATGTGCTCCTGGACCTCAGCCCCCGCCCCACAGCCGTCTTCGCGGTCAACGACCACACCGCGCTCGGGGTGATGGGGGCCATGCGCGACCGCGGGCTGGTCCCGGGACGGGACATCGCCGTCGTCGGCTTCAACGACATCGACGCGGCGCGTGAGTTGACGATCCCGCTCAGCAGCGTGGACAGCAGTCCCCGCCGCATGGGCGGGACGGCGGCGGAGTTGTTGCTGGCCCGGCTGAACGGCCGGGAGGTGCGATCCGTCGAACTGGAACCCGCCTTGCGGATCCGCGCCTCGTCCCTCACCTCACCGGGGGCCTGACCCCGAGGCGTCAGATCCCGACCCGGGTCCGGCGGGGCCAGCTGTGGTGGTGCCCGTCGATGACGTAGTGGTGGTCGTGCTGCCAACCGTCGGCGCAGGGGCGGGCGTCGACGAGGTGCGGGTGACCGGCGGGGAGGTCCGGGTGGACGTGCCTCAGTCGTGCGGGGTCCCGGGCGGGCCAGATCACGAGGGCGCAACCGGCGGCGCCCAGCGCGAGGACGGCGAGCACCGTGGTGGTGACCGGGAGGCCCGCAGCCGCACCGAGCCAGCCGGCGAGGGGGTACGTCAGCAGCCAGCACGCGTGGGAGAGGGAGAACTGGGCGGCGAAGGCCGCGGGCAGGTCCGCGTCGGAGGTGGACCGGCGTATCAACCGGCCTGCGGGGGTCAGGACGAGGGAGCAGGCCGCGCCGATCGCGGTCCAGGCCGCCAGGAGCAGGTACCAGGACCAGGCGTCCGGCCGCGCGGTGCCGACCGCCACGACGGCGGCCAGGGCGACCGGGAGGGCGAAGGCGGCCGGCAGCATCACCGTGCGGTCGGTGCGGTGACGCAGCAGCCGGGGCAGGATCAGCGCGGCAAGGACGGAGCCCGTGCCGTAGGCGCCCAGGGCGAGGGGCACGGCGCTGGCGGGGCGCTGGAGGTGGTCCCGGACCAGGACGACGGTGTGCACGAGGACGACGGATCCGGCGGCGGCGACCGCGAGGTCGAGGGCGATCAGGGCCCGTAGCCGGGGGGTGGCCCGGAAGAGTCGGGTGCCGGAGGTCGCCCCGGCGGCGGAGCCCCCGCGTTCGACGGGTTTCGGTGCGGGGAGGGCGGCCGAGACGACGAGGACCGCGGAGGCCACGAATCCCGCAGCGGTGCCGGCGAACAGCCAGTTGTAGGGGATGAGGGTGAGCAGTGCCGCCGCGAGCACCGGGCTGAACAGGCTCTCCCCGTCGTAGGCGAGGCGGGACATCGACAGGGCCCGGGTGTAGTCGCGCTCCTCGGGCAGCACCTCGGGGATGGTGGCCTGGAAGGTCGGGGTGAAGGCGGCCGAAGCCGCTTGGAGGAGGAAGACCAGGACGTACACCTGCCAGACCGCCGAGACGAACGGCAGGCCCAGGGCGACCCCGGCCCGGGTGAGGTCCGTGGAGACCAGCAGGGCGCGGCGGGGTATCCGCTGGGCGAGTGCGCCGACGGCGGGGGCGATCGTGACGTAGGCGATCATCTTGATCGCCAGCGCCGTCCCGAGCACGGTCGACGCCTCGTCGCCGGCGAAGTCGTACGCGAGCAGGGCCAGTGCGACGGTGGCGAGCCCCGTGCCGACCAGGGCGACGACCTGTGCGGTGAACAGACGGCGGTAGGTGCGGTTGCGCAGCACGGACAGCATGAGGTCCCCTCCCGTTCGGCGGGTGGCGCGGCCATGCCATCGTAACCAATAGGTGCGCACCTATGCACCTATTGGTGAAAGGTGCTCCGTGGGCCGACGCGGGTGGCCGTCAGTCGTGGGGCGGCAGCGCGCCGATCTGGTGGTCGGCGACGTTCAGGGCCTCGTCCACCAGCCGGCGCAGATGCCCGTGGCGCAAGGCGTACACGACGCGACGGCCGTCCTTGCGGGCGGTGACCAGACCGGCCAGTCGGAGTTTGGCGAGGTGCTGGCTGACGGAAGGCCGGGCGGCCCCGCACGCCTGGGTGAGCGTGGTGACATCGGCTTCGCCGCGGCCGAGCCGCTCCAGCAGCGCCAGCCGGGTCCGGTCCGCGAGCAGGGCGAGGACGGACGCGGCGACGTCGAGTCGCTCGGCCGCCTGCTGCGCATGGTGTGCACCTGCCGGGTGCGTGCCCTTGCTCATGTGCCCATCGTAGGGCGGGGCGCGCCTGATCAGTGCATCCGTGCGTACGGATCGCTGTTCCCGCAGGGGTGGCCCTCGGGGGGGCGGTCCGACGGTGCGGGCCCGTGGAGGTGACGGGCCCGCACCGGTTCGGGGTCAGGCTCCCCAGCGCAGGGCGATGGTGTCGCCGACGCCGATCGTCCTGCCGCGGGAGGCGGCGGCGAAGGCGGAGCCGTCCACGCTGACCTTCCAGGTCTGGGAACCGCTGTTGGACTTGCCGTTGAGGGTGGTGATCGTGCCGGTGCCCGACGACGGGGTCACCCCGGTCACACAGCCCGACGGGGTCGCCGAGGTGGCGGCGGCGTCCAGCACGTCCCCGAGGGTGGCCGTGGCGGCCGTGGGCGTGAAGGCGACGGCGCACACCTTCAGGTTCCCCGTTCCGTCATCGACGGTGAGGGCGAGTTCGGTGGCCGTACCGGGGGTGAAGGCGCTCGCGGCCACCCACTTCGGGGCGCCCGCGGTGACCGGGGTGGGCGGGGCGGCGGTGAAGCCGCCGCCCGCGACGGCGCGGAGGGCGTCGATGGAGGCGTAGGCGGAGGGGGCGGTGTCGGTGGACTTGTACTTGAAACCGCCACCGGGGTTGTACTGCTGGGCTATCAGGAAGTCCACCGGGGTCTTGCCGAGGGTGGTGAGGAAGTCGCCGGTCTGTGGGTTGATGCCGCAGGCGTTGAGCCCGGCGACGGCCCATCCGTTGGAGTTGGTGTTGACTCCGTACAGGGCGTTGAACGCGCCGTTGGCGGCGACCAGTTTGCTCTTGAGGAACGCCTTCGCCTGGACGACGTCGGCGTCCGTGTTCGGCACTCCCGCGGCGCAGAGCGCGGCCATCGAAGCGCCGGTCATGTCGATGTCGCCGGGGGCGCTGAGGCGGGTCGGGTTGCCCTCGGCCTTCTGGAAGTCCCAGCCGCCGTCGTGGTGTTGGTTGGCGCGGATGCGGGTGACGATCTTGTCGAGGAGCGTCTGGGGGACGCGCCGCACCCCGGTCTGCGTCTTGGCCCCGGCCAGGGCCAGCCCGGCGAAGACGGTGCCGTTGTAGGTGGTCGAGGGGCCGAAGTAGCCGGCCTCGGCGTTCTGCCAGTAACCGTAGACGTCGGCGATCAGGTTCCGTGCGGCGGACACCCGGGCCGGGTCGATGCCCGCCGCGTAGGCGTTGAGGGTGGCGCGCTCGTAGTCGGTGACGACCGGGGTGGCGGACGGCCAGCCGGCCGTGGAGAGCAGAGTGCGGTAGACGGTGCGGGCGTTCTTCGTCGTGTCACCGCCGGGTGCCACGTCGACGACCGCGGTCCCGGCCGCGGCGAAGGCGCTGAAGGCCCACTCGTTGGACAGCCCGGTGCCCGCGTAGGAACCGTCCGCGGCCTGGAGCGACTTGAGGTAGGCGACGCCGTTGGTCTTGGAGGTGGCGATCTGGGCGGGCGTCGAGGTCGCCGCCGCGGGGAGGACGGTCAGGGCGAAGGCCCCGAGGGCGGCGGGAACGGCCAGCGCGAGGCGGCGGGTGGTCGGAGGACGGGACATGGCCTGCTCCTGTGGTGGACCGGGGACGCCGGCCGGGCGCACCGCGCCGCGGTGACACCGTGGCGGCGCCGGCGGGTTCGGGCCGTCGTCCCCTCGCGTGGTACGGCTTCGAAGGTGACGTCACCGCATGGGCATTCGGGCTCGGGTACGGCACCGTGCCGCCCCACACCGCTGCGCGTCAGCCCCGGTTTCGCACCGGGTTCCCCCATGTGGCAGCCCTGGACGCTACCCGAGGGATCACCGGCGCACCAGATGGGGCGCTGGAGCAACGGTGCACGGTCAGCGGGTGGTTCATGCCTCCTTGACGGTGTCTTCGGCCGCATGTTCCAATCCGCCTGATACGCACTGCACTTCAGGGGAAGCCGGTCGAAATCCGGCGCTGACCCGCAACCGTGGGCCCGGTGACACCGGGCGAGCCGGAATGCCTGGAGCAACAGATCTCAGCGAGAAGCGCCGTCGCGGACTACGGCGTGGTCAATCGGCACGTCGGTGACGCCCAGGCGTCCCTGCGGGTCCTTCAGCCACGTCTGGCCGCCCGGATGACACGGGGGAGCTCGGGTGGACAGGGACAAGGGGAGACGGTTCGCAGGGCTGGCCGCCCTGCTGTCGGCCGTGCTCCTGTTCGGCGGGACCGGTGCCGCCCTCGTCACCGCCGCCCCGGTGCTCGCCGACCCGATCGACCGCTGCACGGCCAGCAGGGGAGCCGTCGTCGCCGTGGACTTCGGCCCCTTCGGCGGCACGGTCGAGCGGGGCTGCGACACCACGCCCACCACCGGTTACGAACTGCTGCACGAGGCGGGCTTCAGCACGGCCGGGACCGCGCACGACGGCGATGCGTTCATCTGCCGCATCGGCCACGGCTCGTTCCACTCGGGCACCCCGTACCCGACTCCCGCCACCGAGGACTGCGTCCTCACCCCGCAGGCCACCGCGTACTGGTCGTACTGGGTCGCCTCCCCCGACGAGGAGGACTGGAAGTACAGCCAGTACGGGGCGATGGACCGCAAGCCGAAGCCCGGTGACGTGGACGCCTGGGTCTTCGGCGGCACCGACGTCGGCGGCACCACCGGCCGGCCGACGTTCACCCCCGACGAGGTGCGGGCGGGCGGCGGCACACCGGGTCCCGGGCCGACGGAGCCGAACGTACCGCCGGCCGAAGTGGACCTCGCGAAGGCCACCGCCTGGGTCCGGGCCGAACTGACCGACGGGGAAAGGGTGGTGGACGAAGGCGCCGACGCCCCCAACCACTTCCTGACCACGGAGGCCGCGTACGCGCTGGCCACCCGGGGCAAGAGCCGGGCGCTGGACAAGGTGACCGCGTTCCTCCGCGCCCACACCGACGCCTACGCGTACGCCGCGGGACGGGACGAGGCGCCGGACGCCACGGCCGCCGCCCGGCTCGCCCTGCTCGCCGCCGTCACCGAGAACGACCCGCGTGACTTCGGCGGGCACGACCTCGTCGGCGATCTGGCGCACCACGTCTGTCCTGCCGGCGGACAAGCCGGCTGCACCGCCAAGGGCGACTTCCGCAACGCCTCCTACACCGACGGGCAGGCCCTGGGGGTGCTCGCCCTCCTGCGGGGCGGCGTGCGGCCCCCGGCTTCGACGCTGACCCGGCTCACCCGACTCCAGTGCCGGGACGGCAGTTTCACCAGCGTCCTGATCGGCCCCGGGGAGAACTGCGAGGCCGACCCCCTGGCCACGGGCCTCGCCGTGCTGGCCCTGCACCAGGCGGGCGGTCACCGGGCGGTGGTGGCGAAGGCCCGCGACCACCTGCGGAAGGCCCAGCTGAGCAACGGCGCGTTCCCCGGCTACACCGGTGGCACCACGGGCAGCGTGATCGGCACCGGCTACGCCGCCCAGGCCCTACGGGTCCTCGGCGAGAAGGTGCGCGCCGACGCCGCCGTGTCCTGGCTGTCCGGGCAGCAACGCGCCGACGGGGGCTTCGGCTTCGAGGAGGGAGCGGCGGACTCGGTGTTCTACGCGACCGGGGTGGCCGTCCTGGCGGGGGCGGACACCAGCCTGGCCTCGCTGACCACGAAGAAGCCCGATCGTCCGCACCCCCCGAGCACCACTCCCCCGGCCTCACCGCCGGCCTCACCGCCCGCCTCGGGGAACGGTCGGGGCCCGGACCTGAAGAAGGGAGTCGCGTACCTCACCGACGCGACCCGACTGCGGCGGGGCCGCTACTACGACATCGGCGCCGGGTCCACGCGGGCGGACTTCGGACTCACCATCGACGGCGCCTACGCGCTCGCCGCGACCGGCCACGACGACGACGCGTTGCGCGGCATCGTCGACTTCCTCGACCAGGGGGGCGAGGACGGCGAGGGGCGCTCCGTCCACGACTGGACCAAGGTGGGCACCCGGTACGCCGGAGGCGGTTCCCTCGGCAAAACCGCCGTCCTCGCCCAGGCCGTCGGCCGCGACCCGCGCGACTTCGGCGGACAGGACCTGATCGCGGCGCTGGCGACGGCCGTCTGCCGGGCCCCCAGTACCGCGCCGGACCGCAGCTGCGCCGCGAAGGGCGCGTACACCTACGCCCCGTCCGTCTTCGCCCACGCGCTCGCGGTGATGGCGCAGATCCGGGCCGGGGAGGAGGGGGCGGCGTCCGGTCCCGTCGCCTATCTGAAGAGCCTTCAGCACGCTTCCGGCGCCTTCCCCAGCCTGGTGCCGTCGACGGGGGACTCCGATGTGGACTCCACCGCCATCGCCGCGATGGCCCTGGACCTCGTCGGGGACGACGAGGCCGATGCGGCCGTCGACCGGGCGCTCCGCTGGATCGCGACCAAACAACTCGATGACGGCGGCTTCCCCGGCGCTGCCGGGAACTCGGTGAACTCCGCCGCCCTCGCGGTACAGGGCCTGTCCCTGGACGCCCCGGGGTACGACCGACAGATCGCCGAGGCGCGGAAGTTCCTGGCCTCGCAGCAGAACCCCGACGGGGGGTTCAACGTTGCCGAGGGCGGCCAGCGGGGCTCCGACCTGCGGGCCTCCACCCAGGCCGTCGGCGGCTCCACCGGCGTCTCCTTCGGCGTGCTGACCCGCGATCTGACCGGTACCCGACCGCAGCCCGACGCCGACCCCACTCCCACGCCCTCCGCGTCGGCGTCCGCACCGGCGATCGTCACGCCGGGCGACACGGGCGGAACCCCCGCGGGTACCGGGGGCGGGGGCACCGCGGGCGCCGGCGACGGTGGTGCCGGTGCTTCCGGGGGCAGCGCCGGAGGCGGGTTGGCCGCCACCGGAGGCGGGGTCGCGGTGCTCGCCGCCGGCGCCGCCACGCTCCTCCTGGCGGGCTGCGCGGTGACCGCCGCGGTCCGCAACCGCAGCAGGGCCCGACGAGGGGGACAGTCGTGACCAGGACCGTCGCACGCGTGGCGCGGACCGCCGCAGCCCTGGGCGCGGCATGCGCCCTCCTCGGGGGCACCACGGGTTCCGCGTCCGCGGCCTCCCAGCCGATGGGACGGTGCACCACCTCCTCCGGCGTGGTGCTGGCCGTCGACTTCAGCAAGTGGGGCGGCCCGTTGTACCGCTCCTGCGGGACCACCCCGACGACCGGGTACGAACTGCTCAACCAGGGCGGCTGGCGCACCACCGGAACGGGCCACGACGGTCCGGCGTTCATCTGCCGCATCGGGTACAGCGGCCACCGGGGCGGCAAGCAGTTCCCGCCGCCGGACCAGGACGACTGCGTGCTGACTCCGCCCGCCTCCGCCTACTGGTCGTACTGGCACGCGGACCCCGGGGAGAACACCTGGGAGTACAGCCAGCTCGGGGCCATGCTCTACCGGCCGAAGCCGGGCAGCGTCGACCTGTGGATCTTCGGCGGCACCAACATCGAGGGCACCAGGGGCCGTCCGACCGTGACCCCCGATCAGGTGCGGGCCCGCAACACCCAGCCGACCGGGGGCGGCAGGCCCACCGGGACGCCGCCCACGCGCACGGCGGACCCGCTGCCGCCCGGCACCGACACCGGCCCCACCCCGACCCGGACCCGTCCCGCTGCGTCACCGCCCCGCACCACTGCCCCGCCGACCACGGGCGCCCCCTCCCCCACCCGTTCGGCCAAGCCTTCCGCGTCCCGGCCCCCGCGTACCGCCCCGAGCGCTCCCCCGACGTCGCCGTCACGCGCGCCGTCCACCTCCTCGGCGCCGGCCCGGGCGGGCGCCGGGCCGAGCCCCGCGCAGGTGGTCGAGGCGGCCCCGGCAGCGGACGCCGCGCATGACTCCGGCTCGTTCGTCCCCGCCGCAGCCGCCGGCGGACTGGTCCTCCTCCTCGTCGGTGCGGCCGTGTTCGCGGCCAAACGCCGCAACCGCGCGGAGTAGGCGCCCCGGTGGCTTCCTCCTCTGCGCCCGCTTCCTCCTCGTCCCCCGTGGGGCGTCCGTCCGCGCCCGCGCCCCGGACGGACCCGGGCGGACGTCGGCTGCCGCGTGCCCTGCACCCGGTGGCCTGGTGGATCTGGGCGCTCGCCCTGGCCACCGCCGTCAGCCGCACCAACAACCCCCTGTTGTTGTTCCTCGTCCTGGCGGTGCTCGGATACGTCGTCACCGCGCGCCGTACCGAGGCGCCCTGGGCCCGCGGTTTCGTCTACTACCTGTACCTCGCGCTGTGCGTCGTGGCGATCCGGGTGGTCTTCCGCGCGGTGTTCGCCACCGGGATCACCCCGCACGACCACTTCCTGTTCGCCCTGCCCCGCGTCCCGACCCCCGACTGGTACGCCGGCATCGAGATCGGCGGGCCGGTCTCCTTGGAAGCCCTGCTCTCCGCGGCCACCGACGGACTGCGGCTCGCCTGCATGCTGTGCTGCATCGGGGCGGCCAACACCCTCGCCAACCCCAAGCGCGCCCTGCGCGTACTGCCCGGCGCACTGTACGAACTCGGGGTCGCCGTGACCGTCTCGCTCAGCGTCGCCCCGCAACTCGTGCAGAGCGTGCAGCGGGTCCACCGGGCCCGACGGCTGCGCGCCGGGCGCACCAAGGGCCTCGGCGCCCTGCGCGGCATCGTGGTCCCCGTGCTCGAAGACGCGCTGGAACGTTCCCTGCGGCTCGCCGCCGCCATGGACTCGCGCGGCTACGGCAGGGCCGGTACGGCCACGCGTGCCACCCGGCGGATCACCGGGGCGCTCATGCTCACCGGCATGTGCGGTCTGTGCGCCGGGGCCTACGGTCTCCTCGACGCCACCGCGCCCCGGCTCCTGGGCACGCCCACGATGGTGGCGGGCGCGCTCCTGTGCGTCGCGGGACTGCGCCTGGGCGGGCGCAGGATCACCCGGACCACCTACCGCCCGGACCCGTGGCGGTTCGCGGAGTGCGCGGTCGCCGGTTGCGGGGTGGTGTCGGCGGTCGTCCTCTTCAGCAATGCCGGCTTCCACGCAGCCGAGCTCAACCCGTCGATCTACCCATTGAGTTGGCCCACCCTGCCGCTGGTGCCGACCGTCGCGATCCTGCTCGCCGGCGCCGCCGGCTTCCTCTCGCCACCGCCCCGGGCTCCCGCCCGGGCGTCCGTCCCTCCCCCGCGCACCGAGGCGGTCACGTGATCACCTTCGATCAGGTCAGCGTCCAGTACGAGGACCGGGCCGACCCCGTACTGCGCGAGGTCGACCTGACGGTGGAGGAGGGTGAACTGTGCCTGGTCGTCGGGCACACCGGGGTGGGCAAGTCGACGCTCCTGGGTGCCGTCAACGGTCTGGTGCCGCACTTCACCGGGGGCACCTTGTACGGCCGGGTCACCGTCGACGGTCGCGACACCGCCGACCACCCGCCCCGTGAACTCGCCGATGTGGTGGGCGTGGTGGGTCAGGACCCGCTCGACGGGTTCGTCACCGACACCGTGGAGGAGGAACTCGCCTACGCCATGGAACAACTGGCCGTCCCGCCGGCCACGATGCGCAAGCGGGTGGAGGAGACCCTCGACCTGCTCGGCCTCGCCGACCTCCGGCACCGGGCGCTGTACGAACTCTCCGGCGGCCAACAGCAGCGCGTCGCCATCGGTTCCGTCCTCACCGCGCATCCCCGGGTCCTCGTGCTCGACGAACCCACCTCCGCCCTCGATCCGTCGGCGGCCGAGGAGGTCCTGGCCTCCGTGACCCGCCTCGTCCACGACCTCGGGGTGACCGTCCTCATCGCGGAACACCGTCTCGAACGCGTCGTCCAGTACGCCGACCGGGTCATCCACCTCCCCGGCGACGGCACGGTGCTCAGCGGCCGTCCCGCCGAGGTCTTCCGCACCTCGTCCATCGCCCCGCCGATCGTGGAACTGGGTCGGGCCGCCGGCTGGTCCCCGCTGCCGCTGTCCGTCCGGGACGCCCGCCGCGAGGCCGCTCCGCTGCGCGCCCGGCTCGACCGGACGCCGCCGTCGCCGGCGCGAGGGCACACGACGGACGCGGGCGAACCGTTGCTGACGGCCCGCCGGATCACGGTGAGCTACCAGCGTGTTCCCGCGGTCCGTGAGGTCGACCTCGATCTGCACCGCGGGGTCACCGCCCTGATGGGCCGCAACGGCTCGGGCAAGTCCTCGTTGCTGTGGGCGCTCCAGGGCTCGGGGCCCCGGGCGGGCGGGACCGTCCGGGTCGGGGACGGCGGAGCGGGGAGGGCCGGCGACCCCCGTGACCTGTCGGCGGCCGATGCCCGGCGACTGGTCGGGCTGGTCCCCCAGACGCCCACCGACCTGCTGTACTTGGAGAGCGTCAAGCAGGAACTCGACCAGGCCGACACGGAATCCCTCGGCGCGGGCACGAACCGCCCGGCCCGCGCGGTCCTCGACCGGCTCGCGCCCGGGATCGACGACGCCACGCACCCGCGCGACCTCTCCGAAGGGCAGAAACTCGCCCTGGTCCTGGCGATCCAACTCACCGCGGCACCGCGGGTCGTGCTGCTCGACGAGCCGACGCGGGGACTCGACTACCGGGCCAAGGGCCAACTCATCCGCATCGTCGACGAGCTCGCGGCCGAGGGGCGCGCCGTGGTGATCTCCACCCACGACGTGGAGTTCGTGGCCCGGGCCGCCGACCGGGTGGTGGTGATGGCCGAGGGCGAGGTCGTCGCCGACGGCCCCACCCCGGAGGTCATCGTCGCCTCCCCCGTCTTCGCCCCCCAGGTCGCGAAGATCCTCGCGCCGCTCCCCTACCTCACCGTCGCGCAGGTCGCGGGGGCGCTCACCGGCCGGGCGGGGTCATGACCCTCCCCGCCGCCACGACCGCGATCCGCATCCGGCCCCGCGCCGCGGTCGTCATCACCCTGGCGGCCCTCCTCGGCGTGGTCGCGTTCTTCTGGCCCTTCCTCGTCGCCCCCGGCGCCTTCGCCTCGCACTACGCGCCGCCCCTGATCTTCGGTGTGCTGCTCGTCCTGGTGCTGAGCGTGGTGATCTCGGAGGTGGCCGAGGGCGGCATCAGCTCCAAGGCCCTCGCCATGCTCGGGGTGCTCTCCGCCGTGAACGCCGCGCTGCGTCCCCTCGGTGCGGGCACCGCCGGCATCGAGACGGTGTTCTTCGTCCTCGTCCTGGCGGGCCGCGTCTACGGGCCCGGTTTCGGCTTCACCCTGGGCTGCACCTCGCTGTTCGCGTCCGCCCTGATCACCGGTGGCGTCGGCCCGTGGATGCCGTACCAGATGTTCGGCTGCGCCTTCGTGGGCATGCTCGCGGGGCTCCTGCCGAGGGCCACCGGACGGCGGGAGGTGCTGTTGCTCGCCGTCTACGGCTCCCTCTCCGGCTACCTCTTCGGCTTCCTGCTCAACCTGTCCTTCTGGCCGTTCTCCCTGGACCCGGGCAGTTCGATCGCCTACCTGCCCGGCCTCCCCTTCACCGAGCAGTGGC
Organism: Streptomyces sp. NPDC127068; assembly: GCF_042724695.1. Classification (NCBI taxonomy): domain Bacteria; kingdom Bacillati; phylum Actinomycetota; class Actinomycetes; order Kitasatosporales; family Streptomycetaceae; genus Streptomyces; species Streptomyces sp. NPDC127068. The sequence continues at coordinate 49,980 of NZ_JBHXEN010000038.1, forward strand.
AGCGGTACGTCGCCTTCGACCTCGCGACGTCGCTGGGTTGGGACACCGGGCGGGCCGTCACCAACTTCGTGTGCATCGTCCTCGCGGGTCCGGCGGTGCTGACGGTGTTCCGTCGAGCGGCCCGGAAGGCCCGCTTCCAGGCCCCGGTACGCTTCGCCGCGCCCCGCGACGGTGCCCGGCCGGACTCCCCGCCGCCCGGGTCCGGCACCGGGCCGGGCGGGCCGGTCTGAGCATCCCGGCCGCACGCACGGGAACGGGGGTCGGGGGCGGGCGGGGCCGCCCCCGACCGGTGGCGTCAGGCGTTGCGGGACGTGAGCCCGGAACGGACCTCGCGGGCCGCGGCGACCAGGTTCTCCAGGGAGGCCCGGGTCTCGGGCCAGCCGCGGGTCTTCAGTCCGCAGTCGGGGTTGACCCAGAGACGTTCGGCCGGGATGGCCTCAAGTCCCTTGCGCAGCAGGGTGACCGCTTCCTCCTCGCTGGGGACCCGCGGCGAGTGGATGTCGTAGACGCCGGGTCCCGCCTCGCGCGGGTAACCGTGGGCGGCGAGTTCACGGGCGACCTGCATGTGGGAACGCGCGGCCTCCAGGCTGATGACGTCGGCGTCGAGGTCGTCGATCGCCTGGACGATGTCACCGAACTCGGCGTAGCACATGTGGGTGTGGATCTGGGTGGCCGGACGCACCCCGCTGGTGGTGAGACGGAACGACTCCGTGGCCCAGTCCAGGTAGTCCGCGTGGTCGGCGGAGCGCAGCGGCAGGGTCTCGCGGAGCGCGGGTTCGTCGACCTGGATGACGGAGGTCCCGGCGGCTTCGAGGTCGTTGACCTCGTCGCGCAGGGCGAGGGCGACCTGGCGGGCGGTGTCGCCGAGGGGCTGGTCGTCGCGGACGAAGGACCAGGCGAGCATGGTGACCGGACCGGTCAGCATGCCCTTGACGGGCCGTTCGGTGAGCGACTGGGCGTAGGCGGTCCAGCGGACGGTCATCGGCTCGGGGCGGGAGATGTCCCCGGCCAGCACCGGCGGCCGGACGTATCGGGTGCCGTAGGACTGGACCCAGCCGTGTTGGGTGGCGAGGTAGCCGGTGAGCTGCTCGGCGAAGTACTGCACCATGTCGTTGCGTTCGGGCTCGCCGTGCACCAGCACGTCGATGCCGGCCTTCTCCTGGAAGGCGATGACCTCCCGGATCTCGTCCTTGATGCGCTCCTCGTACCCGGCGGTGTCGAGGCGTCGCGCCCGCAGGTCGGCGCGGGCGGTGCGGAGTTCGTCGGTCTGCGGGAAGGAGCCGATGGTGGTGGTGGGCAGCAGCGGCAGGCCCAGGTGGGACCGCTGGGCGGCGGTCCGCTCGGCGTAGGGCAGGGAGCGGCGGCCGTCGGCGTCGGTGACGGCGGCGGTGCGGGCCCGGACCGCCGGGTCGTGGGTGAGGGGGGACCCGGCGCGGGACGCCAGGTCGGCCCGGTTGGCCGCGAGTTCGGCGGTGATGGCGCCGGTGCCCTGGGCGAGTCCCTTGGCCAGGGTGACGATCTCGGCGGTCTTCTGCTGGGCGAAGGCGAGCCAGCGGGCGATCTGCGGGTCGATGTCCCGTTCGGCGGTGGCGTCCAGCGGGACGTGGAGCAGGGAGCAGGAGGCGGCCACGTCCACCTGGTCGGCGAGGCCGAGCAGGGTGCCGAGGGTGGCGAGGGACTTCTCGTAGTCGTTGATCCAGATGTTGCGGCCGTTGACCACCCCCGCGACCAGGCGCTTGCCCCGCAGGCCACCGGCGGCGGCGAGGTCGTCGAGGTTGCCGGCGGCGCGCTCCGTGAAGTCGAGGGCGAGGCCCTCGACGGGGGCCTTGGCGAGGACGGGCAGGGCGTCGCCGAGGCGGTCGAAGTACGAGGCGACCAGCAGCTTGGGTCGTGCGGTGAGTCCGCCGAGGTCGCGGTAGGCGCGGGCGGCGGCGTTCAGGTCGGCCGGGGTGCGGTCCTGGACCAGGGCGGGTTCGTCGAGTTGGACCCATGTGGCGCCGGCGGCACGGAGGTCGGCGAGGACCTCGGCGTACACGGGCAGCAGCCGGTCCAGCAGGGTCAGCGGCTCGAAGTCGGGGGCGACGCCGGGTGCGGGCTTGGCCAGCAGCAGATAGGTGACGGGCCCGACGAGGACCGGGCGGGCGGTGAGCCCGAGGGCGAGGGCCTCCTTCAGTTCGGAGACCTGCTTGGTCGAGTCGGCCCGGAAGACGGTGTCGGGGCCGAGTTCGGGGACCAGGTAGTGGTAGTTGGTGTCGAACCACTTGGTCATCTCCAGCGGTGCGACGTCCTGGGTGCCGCGCGCCATGGCGAAGTAGCCGTCGAGCGGGTCCGCCGTGTGGGCACCGCGGTGCCGTTCGGGTACGGCGCCGACCATGACGCTGGTGTCCAGCACGTGGTCGTAGTACGAGAAGTCACCGGTCGGCACTTCGTGGACGCCGGCGTCGGCCAGTCGTCGCCAGTTCGTCCGACGGAGGTCGGCGGCGGTCCGGCGGAGGGCGTCGGCGGTGACACGGCCCTTCCAGTAACCCTCGACGGCCTTCTTCAGTTCCCGGTGCTGGCCCTGACGGGGGTAGCCGTACACGGTGGCTCGTGCTGCCGCGGCTGCGGGCTGGGCTGTCACGGAACTCTCCTTCGCGAGATGTGTCCTGCGAATCCCGGGGACGGGACGAGGACGCGAAGGGACGACAGACCCGACGGGCCCGGGGGTGCGCGCGGGGCGCAGCGGTCCGTCTGGTGTGCACTCCTCGGACAGGTGTCCGAGGTTCCTCCGACCCGCCCACGAGGTCACCGGGATGCCGTGCGCGATCGGTCGCGCACGGGCAGCGGGCAGGTCTTCGGACTCGCGGGCACGTCCGTCGGGACGGACACCTACTGGCCGTCGCTTCCCAGATCCGTTGGCCGGATCCAGTGCGTATGACGGCGGTCGTTCCCACTCACCGCTGCGGGGCAGTCCCGGATTCCCACCGGGTTCCCTCTTGCGACGCGTCTGTCTGGCGGACAGGGCGAACCAGCTGCGCCGATCAGCTTAGAGGGACCTTCCGGGTTCGGACAGTGCCGCCCACATTCCGGATGGTGAGGCGAGACGCCCGCGGGCCCGGGGGCTCGGGGAATATCCACCCGTCCGACCCGGTTGGGGCGGGTGTCACATCGTCGAAGGAGGTCATGGTGAGCACGGCGTACTACGAGTTCGGCACGGCGGCGGAGCGCTGGGACCGGGCCCGCATGTTCTTCGACTCCAAGGAGTACCTGACGGCCGCGCGCATCCTGGGCGGTCTGGTCGAGGAGGAGCCGGAGCAGGTCGCCCCGCGACTGTTGCTCGCCCGTGCCTACTACCACTCCGCGCAGCTGGGTCGGGCGGAGGAGCAGCTCCGCGCGGTCCTGGAGCGGGACCCCGTCGAGGGTTACGCGCGGCTGATGCTGGGCCGGACGCTGGAGCGTCAGGGGCGGGACGCCGAGGCGGCCCCGCAGCTGCGGATGGCGGCTGCGTTCGCCGGTGAGTTCTCCCCGACCGGCGGCGTCTGACGCCGGGCGCACCCGTCGTCCGGGCGGATACCGGTGCGGCGCGCGGTCACAGTTCCGCGCGCCGCACAGGCGCGGTGAGCGACAGCGCCACCGCGGCGACGCAGACGGCCCCGCAGCCCAGGAAGAACGCACCGACGCCCCACCGTGCGGTGACGACACCCGCCAGGGGGTAGAGGGCGGGCGCGAGTCCGAGGGTGCACAGGGTGGTGACGGAGGTGATCCGCCCGAGGTACCGGGGTTCGGTGGCCCGTTGCACCAACGCGTGCGCGAGTGTTCCCGCGGTACCGGAGACCGCACCCAGCAGGCCGCACCACAGCAGCGCGGTCGACAGGGTCTGCGTCCGGCCCAACGCCGCCACGGCCAGGCCGCAGAGCAGGAGCGCCGTGGCCATGACGGCGGGTGCGCGGGGAACCCGGGAGACGGCGGCCAAGGTCAGTCCCGTCGCCGCCCCGCCGATGCTGAACGCCGCGAGGAGGCCGCCCAGTTCGGCGGGTCCCCAGCCCCGGTCCTGGGTGAACAGGACGAGGCCGGCGGCGAGCGGGCCGCTGAAGCACATCTCGCCGAGGGCGAGAACGGCGACCAGGCGCGCCAACCGCCGGTCACCGCGCAGTAGTTGCCACCCCTCTCGGAGGTCGTCCCGGAAGGTGGGGGACGGACGGCCTGGGCCGGACCGTCCGGCTGGTGAAGGCGCCGACGGTGCGATCCGCACGAGGGCGATCAGTACCAGCGACACGACGAACAGCACCCCCGCCACCGCGAACCCGGCCGCCGCGCCGCCCACGGCCACCACGGCCGCCGCGATCAGCGGGCCCACCGCGTTCGCCAGTCGCACGGCGAGCCCCCGCAGGGCCTGCACCCGGGCGAGTTGGGCGACCGGGGCGATCCGCGGGGGCAGTGCGCCGACCGCGGGCATGAACACGGCGTCGACGATGCCGAAGGCCAGGGCGAGCAGGCACAGGGACCACAGTCCGGGCCCGGCGACCCAGGTCACCACGGCGACCGCGACGACCGTCGCGCTGCGGACGGTGTCGCTGGCGAGGAGTACGCGGCGGGGTCCGAACCGGTCGGCCAGCACGCCGCCGCCCAGCATCAGGACGGCCCGGGGCGCGGCGCCCACCGCCAGGACCAGGCCCACCTGGGCGGCGCCGGCGACCCGTGAGGCCGCCCAGGTGAGGACGAAGTAGTAGGCGACGTCGCCGGTCACCGAGGCGGTGTACGCACCCAGCCAGCGCAGCACGTTGGCGTCGCGGTAGACGGGCCGGCCTTCCCGTTCCGGTGCGGTCGGGTGGGCCACGGGCGGACGGGGAACCTCCGCGGTCGGGGTTCCTGGTTCCGGTCGTGCGCGGCCGTGCTCGGCTCCGTCGCTCACCCGGCCCCCTCCGTTCCCGTCGCCCCGTCCGTCGAGCCGCCACCACGTGCCTTCGCCGTCGGGGGCTCGTGGGGGTTGGCGTAGATCTGTACGTGGGCGGCGACCGGCCCCGCTGCTTGCGCCCGGCGGGCTTCGTCGCGGCGGGCGTCGCCCCGGGCCCCGTACCGTGCGATCACCTCCGCCAGTTCGTGCTGCATCCGGCGGGCCTCGTCCGGCGTCAACCACAGCCGGTGGTCGGTGAAGGCCACCGCCCCGAACCACGGGTCGGGCAGCGCGGGCACCGTCTCGGTGGCCACCCGGCGCAGCGTCTCGCTCTGGGCGAGGGCGACGGCCTGGACGTAGGCGCGTTGGTCCGTTCCGTCGGCACCGGTGTGGGCGGGGTCGTGCTCGGTCGTGACGTGCCGTGGTCGCCACCACCGCTCCCGTTTGCTGCCGCGCTCCCGGTCCTCCTCGATGAGTCCGCCGGCCGCGAGCCTGCGCAGGTGGTAGCTGGCCGCACCCGAGTCCAGGTCGAAGTGGCGGGCGAGTTGCCGTCCGGTGGCGGGCCCGTGCCACCGCAGATGGGTGAGCAGGGCGACGCGAACGGGATGGGCGAGGACGCGCAGGGCCCGGGGGTCGAGGGACAGGTCCAGTACGGATCGATCGGGGTCGGGTGCCGCCGTGTCGTTCATGAGAGGACACGATAGGTGCGAAGAACTCTTCGCGAACAGTCTTTCGCGAAGAGTTCTTCGCACCTGGGGCTGGGCCACGCCGTTGGCTACGCGAGCACGGAGCCGTTGCGGGGGGGACTGGGAGTGCCGGTGACAATACTGTCACCGGCCGCGAACGGCGGTGATCAGTGAGTGCAGCGTCGCGGATGCGGAGAAGCTGACGGCTCATCTGACCGAGCACGTTGCGCACGGGAACGCAGGCCCGAGCAGGTGCGAGTGGAGTTGCTGGTGCGCTGCCGCGTCGCCCCGCGGGAAGCCGTCGACGTCAGGAGACGGCCTTGTCAAGGAGGGCGGCGAGTTCGGTGGGTGTGGACAGCATCGGCCAGTGCCCGGTGGGCAGGTCGAAGCGCCGCCACGGCGGCTGGTTCAGGTAGGCAAGCATCGGTATCCCGGCATCCAGCAGACCCGTGAAGTCATGGCAGGCGATCAGGACACGGTCCACGCCGGCGTCGGGCTCGGTCGGGCCGGCGAGGCGCTGGGTGTAGGTGCCGAACGGGTGAGGGGTGGCACGCGCGCACAGAGCATCCCGCTGTCCCTCATCGAGCCCGACGAGACTTCCGGACAGGCCCAGGACCTCCAACGGCGGCATCGGCAGCCGCCACCCGTCGTCGGAGGCGGAGACCTGCCGGTTCAGCTGGTCCGCTGCCTCCGGCGGCATGAGGTCGAGCATGCACATGCCTGCGGCGAACGGGGCGCTGTCCACGTAGACCACGCGCTCCAGCCGGTCGCCGAGGCGCCCGGCCGCCCCGGTGACCGGGGCAGCCGCGTAGCTGTGGGCGACCAGCGTGACGTCGCGCAGATCGCTCTCCTCGATGAAGCCGGTGATGTCCGCGATGTGCGTGTTCAGGTCCGTCCCGGGTCCGGCCTGCTCGGCGTGCTCGGCCAGGCCCGTCAGCGTGAGCGGCAGCGCCGTGTGGCCGTTCGCCCGCAGAGTGCGGGCGGTGTCTTCCCAGGCCCACGCGCCGAGCCAGGCGCCGGGAACGAGTACGAAGGTGGCCATGTGATCTCCCTGAGGTGAGGTGCTACCGGGAGCGTAGAGTTGATACAGGACAGTTTCCGCCCTGAAATGTCGAGTGATCCATGTCGCATCCCCTCACCCGTGTTCTGACCTTGCTGGAACTCCTCCAGTCCCACGCCCGACTCACCGGGACGGAGCTGGCGGACCGTCTGGACACCGACGTCCGCACGGTACGTCGGTACGTGTCCCACCTGCGGGAACTGGGCATCCCCGTGGAAGCCGAGCGCGGCCGCTACGGCGGCTACCGCCTGGCCCGCGGCTACCGGATGCCACCCCTGGTACTCACCAACGACGAGGCCCTCGCCGTCGTCCTGGGCCTGCTCGCGGCAGAACGCCTCGGCATGGGCACCACCGCACCGGCCAGTGCCGGTGCCCTGGCCAAGATCGAGCGGGTGCTTCCGCACTCCCTGCGCGAGCCGCTCGCCGCCATGCGGGAGACCCTGTCGTTCACCGCCAACGCCGTGATCGGGCAGACACCCGGAACCGGCGTCCTACTGGCCCTGGCCCAGGCGTCCCGCGCCGGCACGACCGTCGGCATCAGCCACCGGTCCTGGCGGCAGGAGCAGACCGAACGCGACATCGACCCCTACGGCGTCGTCTTTCACACCGGCCGCTGGTACGTCGTCGGCCACGACCACCTCCGCGACGGCCTGCGGACCTTCCGCATCGACCGCATCGCCGCCACCACCCCCCGGACCCGGCGCTTCACCACCCCCGACGGCTTCGATCCCGTCGCCCACCTGACCTCCACCCTGGCCCAGGGCCCCTACCACTGGCAGGTCGAGGTGACGATCCACGGTCCTCTCGATGAGATCGCCCGCCGGCTGCCCCGATCGGCGGTGACCCTCACCGCCCGGCCCGCCCGCGTCCTCATGCACGCACGAGCAGATCGGCTGGACGGCATGGCACACCTCCTCGCCTCCTTGGAATGGCCCTTCACCATCCACCACCCCGACGAACTGCGACAGGCCCTCAAGGACCTCGCCGACCTGCTCGCCGCAGCCGCTCAACGGCGACCGGAAGAACTGCCGCAGTAAATGCCGGTTTGCTGCGGCAGTTCCGGCAGGACGGCGCGGGCACGGCGAAGCCTTCCGCGTAGATCCACCGGATCGGGCCGCACCCGCCCCGGGCTCGGCCGCGCTTGCCCCGGCGCCAGGGCGCGTACGAGGCGTCCGAGCGGAAGGGGGACGCGGCCCCGGATCACGGCGGCGGACCTGGGCGTGTCGTTGACGGTGGTCAGCCCGAGTAGCGTCAACGGCCATTCGGCCACCGGCCCGACCGGGCGTCAGGCGTCGCCGGGGCGGGGGGCGGGGCCCCGACCCGGCTGGTACTCGTCGGCGAGCAACGCCCCCATCGTGTCGCAGAGGTGTCCGACGAAGTCCTCGAACTGGCGCAGCTGCTCGGGCGGGTACTGCGCCATGGCCTCCGTCATCCGCTCCGTGTAGGCCGTGAAGAACTGTTCGGCGCGGGGGCGGATGCGGGGGCTCGACCGCAGGGTGACGACCCTGCCGTCGGAGTGCTCCCGGGTGCGGACGACGCACCCGGCCGCTTCGAGTCGGTTGAGCAGGATGGTCGTCGCCCCGGACGACAGCGACACCCGTTCGCCCAGCCGGGCGGGCGACAGGGGGGTGCCCTTGTCCTCGGCGTAGAGGATCTCCGCGAGTGCGGCGGCGTCGGTGGAGTGGAGCCCCAGCCAGGACGCGAACCGCCGGGTGAACTCCGTGTAGTTGGCCCCGAAGGCCCGCAACCCCTCCATGAGGCGGTCGCGCTGCTCCTCAAGGTCGACGGACTCCGGCCTCTCCATGGACATGCGTCGTTTCCGATCCGTTCCGATGACCCCAACCGCACGGTCCGCGCGGTCCACGCGGTCAACCGCTCGATTGACAACCTACCTCGACGAAACTACCTTTGCCACAAAGTTAGTTAGCTTTACGGTAAAGGTAACTTCACGTGGGGGAAGAATGACCGAACGTACAGGACCTCCGGGCGACGGGGCGCCTTCCGAGGGCGTGGAGTCGCCCTCCCGGCGGCAATGGCTCGGGCTGATCGCCGTGTCCCTGGGCGTGGCCCTGATCGTCGTGGACATCACGATCGTCAATGTGATCCTGGCCCCGATCATCGACGACCTTCAGGTCACCTCGATCGAGGCGCAGTGGGTGCAGGAGTCGTACGCGATCGTCTTCGCCGCGCTGCTGCTGGTCACCGGTCGGCTGACCGATCTGCACGGCGCGCGGCGGGTGTTCCTGGTGGGTCTCGCCGTCTTCGGGCTGACCAGCGTGGGCGCCGCGCTGGCACCCAACGGCGGACTGCTGATCCTCGCCCGTTTCCTCCAGGGCATCGGCGGGGCCATGATGCTCCCCTCGTCGCTGACCCTGGTGAACGCGACCTTCACCGGTCGGGCGCGCGGCCAGGCGTTCGCCGTCTGGGGCTCGACCATCGGCGCGGCGGCGGCCGTGGGGCCGGTCCTGGGGGGCTGGCTCGCGGATCTGTCCTGGCGCTGGGCCTTCGGCATCAACGTGCCGCTGGTGGCCCTGGTCGCCCTCGGCGTCCTGCGCCACTTCTCCGCCTCGCCCCGCACCCGGGGGCGGGTCGACGTACCGAGCGGCGTGCTGTCCGCGGTCGCGCTGGGGCTCCTGGCGTTCGCCCTCATCGAGGGCCGCACCCACGGTTGGCTGCTCACCACGGAACCCCTCGTCGTCGGCGGGACCTCCTGGAGCGGGGGGCCGTCCCCCGTCTTCGTCGCGTTCGTCGTGTCCGTGCTGACCGGCCTGGCGTTCTGGCGGCGCCAACGGGCCCTGTGGCAGCGCGACAACGAACCGCTGATGGACGTGCGGCTGTTCGCCATCCCGTCGTTCCGCAACGGGAACGCCGTCACCCTGATCGTGGGACTCGGCGAGTTCGGCATCATCGCGGTGCTGCCCCTGTGGTTGCAGTTCACCCTCGACTACACCGCGTTCCAGGCGGGCCTGTCGCTGGTGGCGATCGCGGTGGGCAGCTTCTTCGCGAGCGGCGCCAGCTTCTCGATGTCGGCGTCCGCCCTCACCCTGGTGCGGATCGGGCTGGCGCTGGAAGCGGTGGGGATGGCGGTGCTCGGGCTGGTCGCCTCCGTCGACGCACCCTGGTGGCCGGTCGCCTTCGCCCTCTTCGTGTACGGGATCGGGGTCGGTTTCGCCACCGCCCAGGTGACCAACATCGTGCTGGTGGACGTCCCCGCGCACAGCGCCGGGCAGGGGTCGGGCATCCAGAGCGCGGCGCGCGAACTGGGCGCCGCGCTGGGCATCGCGGTGCTCACCACCCTGTTCTTCAGCACCCTCACGTCCGGGCTGCGCGAGCGGCTCACCGACACGGGGACACCGAAGGCGGAAGCCGACCGGCTCAGCGGCGCCGTCACGGACAGCGCGGGGTCAGCGATCCCCGCGCTCGCCGGCGATCCGCGGACCGTGGGCGCCGCGCGGGCCGCACGCGAGGCGATGACCTCGGGGGTGGAGATCGCCAGCTACCTCTGCGCCGGGCTGCTCGTCCTGGCGCTCGCGGCCACGGCGTTCGTCGCCCCGAAGCGGGAGCGGGCCGGGGCGGCTCCCCCGGCCGGAACGGAACCGACCGACGCGGAACCGGCCCGGGCGGAACGGGGCGGGCACTGACCAGGGCAACGGACCGGGCCGACGAGCCGGGGAGCTCCGGCGCACCGGGGCGTTAGGGGGCGCCACGGGTCCCGCGCGCGAACGCGCGGGACCCGTGCGCGGCGTCAGCGGAGGTTGTCGCCCCACCCTCCCTGGATCATGGTCTGGAAGGCCCACTGCCCGTCCCGCTTGATCAGGATGTCGGCGTACCGCAACTGCTGGGTGGCGCCGCCCGCCGTCATCGTCGAGTCGGTGAAGACGACGGCCATCGCGGGGCTCAGGAAGACCGGAGTGCGCACGGATGCGAAGGTGATGTCATCGGATCCCTCTCCCATCACGTGCGTCATGGTGTCGATGAACTGCTTGCGGTCCCACTGGGCCGAGGCGCCCTCGCCCGCGGAGTCGTCGCTGACGAGGTTCAGGGGGAAGACGGCGAGGTCCGCCATCCGCTCGACGTCCCGTCGCGCCGCGGCCGCGTCGTACTCCGCGAACCAGGCCTGGACGGCGGCGTGGTCGGCGGCGGTCGGGGTGTATCCGGCGTCGGGAAGCTGGGTCACGCGCGTTCCTCCAGGGAGTCGATCATCAGTGCTGACCTGATCAAGGTAGGCCCGCCGACTCCATTAGTCAAACTTGATTACCTGAATGTGGTGCAGCTCACCGCCTTGCGTCGGGAGCAGGTGGGCGGCACCCCCGCCACCGATGACGGGGGGCCGGCTCGTGAAACGATGGCTCCATGGCACAACAGTCCAGCCTGGAGGAACGCGGCCGCTACGGGCGGCGCCACCCGCGGCCCGGCCTCACCACGGCCTCCGTGGTGACGGCGGGACGGCAACTGATCGAGCGGGACGGACTGGACGCACTGACCATGCGCGCCGTGGCACGGGAGTTGGGCACCGCGGCCACCTCGCTGTACCGGCACGTCGCCGACCGGGACGCCCTGCTGCTGCTGATCCTGGAGCAGATCGCCGAAGGGCTGCCGGTGGAGGTCCCCGGGGACACCCCGCGCGAACGCCTGCTCGGCCGGCTCGTGGCGGCCCACGACTACCTGGCCGGCCACGTCTGGGTGCTGCACATCCTCATCCGCGGTGACCTCGTCGCCGAGACCGCCTTCTCGTTCGTCGACGCGTGCTTCGCCGACTTCCTGGAGGCCGGCCTCTCCCCCGAGGAAACACGGGACGCCTACTGGGCGTGCTGGCACCTGATGCTCGGCGAACTGCTCGCCCAGCATCCGCTGGTGCCCCCGCCGGAGCCCAGCCAGCGCACCCGCGCCGTGGACGAGGCGGACGACGGCCGGCTACCGGCGTTCACCCGGGTCCGACGAGCGACGCAGCAGGCCGCTGCGGAGGGCCGGCCCGCCGAGGACCTGTTCGGCGGGTCGGTCGGTCGGCTGCTGGGCGCGCTCCTGCGCGCCGACCGCTGACGAACCGCCGACCGCCCCGGCCCCCGCGGCGCGGCGTTCACCCCCTAGCGGGGGCCTCCGCTGCGGCTCCGGCGACCCGCCACTGCCGGGCACCGGTCTGGGCGGCCCACATGTCCGCGTACCGCCCGCGGGAGTCGAGCAGTTCGTCGTGGGTTCCCCGCTCGGTGACGCGGCCCTCCTCGATGACGAGGATCTGGTCGGCGCCGATGACCGTGGACAGCCGATGGGCGATGACCAGCACCGTCTTGCGGGCGACGAGCGCGTCGATGGCCTGTTGCACCGCGACCTCGCTGCCGCTGTCGAGCGCGGCGGTCGGTTCGTCGAGCAGGACGATCGGGGCGTCCTTGAGGATGGCGCGGGCGATCGACACCCGCTGGCGTTCCCCGCCGGAGAGGGCCCCGCCGATCTCACCGACCCTGGTGTCGTAGCCGTGGGGCAGTCGGCTGACGAACTCGTGGACGTTCGCCGCCCGGGCGGCGGCCTCCACCTCCTCGTCGGTGGCCCCCGGACGCGCCATGGCGATGTTGGCCCGGATGGTGTCGTCGAAGAGGTAGACGTCCTGGAAGACGACGGCGACGTGCCGGTAGATCTCGGTGGGCGCGACCTGGCGCAGGTCGTGGTCGCCGATCCGGACGCTTCCCGAGTCGGGGTCGGCGTAGCGGGTGACGAGTTTGGAGATGGTGGTCTTGCCGGACCCGGACGGGCCGACCAGGGCGGTCAGCGAACGGGCAGGCAGGGTGAAGGAGATGCCGTCGAGCACGGGCTCGGCGTCGTCGGGACGGTAGCGGAACACCACGTCGTCGAAGGCGACGTCATAGCGGTCGAGCCGGGCGTCGGGGTCGTCCACGCCGAGGGGCTCGCTCTTCATGACCTCCTCGATGCGTTCGAGCGACGCCTCGGACAGCTCGAACACGGCGATCATCGCGGTGGCGTTGGCGAGCGGCTCCGCGAGTTTGACGGCGGCCACCACCAGGGCGGCGAGCAGCGGCACGGAGAGCCGTCCGTCGAAGACGAGGGAGGCGCCGACGGCCACGGCCACGACGATCGCGAGCTGCATCGAGGTGGTGGCGACGATGCTGGGCAGGGTGAGCGACCGCTGGGACTCGCTCATCACCTGGGTCTGGTGCTTCAGCGCGTCGTCGAGGCGGCGCGACGAGGCCCCGACCTGGCCCGCGGCACGCAGCACCGGAAGTCCCTGGACGTACTCGACGATCCGGGCTGCCGCCGCTCCGTCGGCTTCGTTCGAGGCGCGCAGGCCGGTGCCGGCGCGGCGCTGGATGCCACGGACGAAGGGCAGGGTGGCGGGGAGGATCGCGACCAGGACCAGGCCGATGCGCCAGTCGACCGCGAGGACGACCAGGATCAGGACGAGGGGGACGACCGCGGCCTGCACGAACAGGAAGGCGATGTGGGAGGCGGCCATCGACGCGTAGGAGACGTTGCCGCCGACGAGGGCGCTGAGGTCACCCGCGCTCCGCTTCTCCAGCTCCCGCAGGGGCATGGCGCGCAGTTTCTCGCCGAGGCCGAGACGCAGGTCGGACATGACGCGCGCCCAGTCCTCGTACTGGAAGCTCAGTTCCTTGAGCCGGCAGAGCGCTTCCACGGCGTAGAGCGCGGCGAAGGCGGCGAACCAGGTCCAGGCGGCGGTGGAGTCGATGTCGGGCCGGGCGAGTTCGTGGATCAGTCCGATGAGGACTCCGTAGGCGGCGGCCTGGGCGAGGGAGCCGGCCAGGGACGCCCTGAGGGAGGAGAGGAAGTGTGCGCGCCGCGAGGCGGCGGCGACCATCATCAGGCGGAACAGGCGCTTCATGCGGGTGCCTCCGTGCTGGTGCCGGTCGGTGTCCCGCCGGTGGTGCGGGCGGCGGTGCGGCCGGTGAGTCCCCAGGCGTCCGCCTGGAGGTGCTGGCGCCACATCGCCGCGTAGCGGCCGTCGGCGGCGAGCAGCGACGCGTGGGTTCCGCTCTCGGCGACGCCCCCGCCGTCCAGGACCACGATCTGGTCGGCGTCGGTGATGGTGCTCAGTCGGTGCGCGATGACCACGACGGTGCGACCGCGCGTCAGTTCGGCGAGCGCGCGCTGGATGGCCGCCTCGTTCTCGGGGTCGGCGAAGGCGGTGGCCTCGTCGAGGACGATCACGGGCGATTCGGCGAGGAGGGCGCGGGCGATGGTGAGGCGTTGCCGCTGGCCGCCGGAGAGCAGTGCGCCGCGTTCACCGACGCGGGTGTCGTAACCGTCGGGCAGCTCCTTGCGGATGAACTCGTCGGCCTGGGCGGCGCGGGCGGCGGCGCGGACCTCCTCGTCGGTGGCGTCGGGGCGGACGAGGCGGATGTTCGCGGCGACGGTGTCGTCGAGCAGGAACGGGTCCTGGAAGACCAGTCCGACGTGCCGCAGCAGTTCGGTGGAACCGATGTCGCGGACGTCGACGCCGCCGACCAGGACCGAGCCGGCGTCCACGTCCCAGAAGCGGGGGATGAGGCGGGCGACGGTCGACTTGCCGGAGCCCGAGGCGCCTACCAGGGCGCAGACGGTGCCGGCGGGGATGTGCAGGTCGACGCCGTCGAGTGCCTTGCGCCCGGCGGGGCCCTCGCCCGGGGCCGCGTCCGTTGCGGGGGTGGCGGTGGCTCCGGAGCCGCGGGAGTCGTAGGAGAAGTCGACGCCGGTGAAGGTGACCGAGCCGTCGGCGGGCTGCTTCGGGGTGTCGGGCTCCGGCAGCGGGCGGATGGCGAGGACCTCACCGATGCGGACCGCGCCGGCCCGGGACTCGGTGATGAACTGGCTGAGGTACATCAGGGGGACGACGGCCTCGATGGGCATGGTGCCCAACAGGGTGGCGAGCACCAGGTCGACGAGCGAGAGCGAGCCCGTCGAGACCAACCAGGTGCCCACGGCGAGGACGATCACGAGGGTGGGCAGCGGGGTCATCGCGGCACGGGTGAGGACGCCGGCCTTCCTGGTCTGGCGCTGCCAGTCCTCGGTGGCCCGGGTGAACGCCTCCACCCGGCCGAAGAAGCGGGCGAAGGACGTGCTGCCGTCGTCGAAGGTGCGGACCACGGGCATGCCCTGGACGAACTCGACCACGGCCTCGTTGATGGCCTCGTTGGCCTCGTCGTAGGCGCGGCGGTGGACGGCGTGGTCCTTGGTGACGAGTCGGAAGCCCACCACCACGGCGGGCACGATCGCGAGCACCGCGAGCAGCAGGCGCCAGTCGATGACCGCGAGTGCCACGAGGGCGGCGAGCGGTTGGGCCAGGCCGGCCCCGAGCATGGGGGTCGCATCGGCGACCGCTCCGTGCAGTGCGCGGACGTCGTCCTGGACGACCTTCTTCAGGGCGCCCGATCCGAGGCTCTGGACCTTGCCGAGCGGGACCGTCGACAGATGGCGGGCGAGGTCGCGTCGAAGGGTGGTTTCCAGTGCGAAGGACGCGACGTGGGAGATGTCGAAGGCCCACTTGCGCATCCCGAAGTGCGCGACCATGGCCGCCGCGGCTGCGCCCAGGTACCAGGCGACCACCTCGCCGGACCGGTCCGGCGTGAACAGTTCGTCGAGGGCGAATCCGACCAGGACCAGTCCGGTGACGCCCAACAGGCCGGCGCCGGCGCCCGTGGCGAGCGCGCGGACCAGTGGTCCGCGGACGCTGCCCAGCAGGGCGAACAGCGGGTCGGGGCCCGATGGGTCGCGCTGCGCGCCCTCGGTCCGGCGGCCGGCGACGGCCGCAGGGTCGCCCGGGTCGGGCGGGTCGTCCGAGTGGTCCGAGCCGGAACGGTCGGGCGGGCCGGGCGGGGCCGCCGGCTCGTCCGGTTCGCCGCCGGTCGGGACCGGCTCCACGGTGGTGCCCCTAGCGGACATGCGCTGCCTCCACGGGTCGTGGGTGCCCCACAACCCCACTATTGAGAATGATTATCATTACTGTATAAACTTCGGCCATTCAAAACCAGTCAAGTAAGGTTAGCCTTACGCGAACACCGTACGCCTCGGTCTGCTGATCGTAAATTCTCGGAGCGCCATGTCCTTCAGATCGTCTTCCGCCGACCGCCACGCCCCGCGCACCGCGCAGGCATCCGCCACCCGGCGCGGAATCCTCGCCCTGCTCGGCGTCAGTGCCGCCGCCGTCGCCGTACCCGCCCTCGGGGGCTGCTCATCGGGCGGGACGAAGACACCCGTCCAGAGCGGCGCCCCCACCGGCCGGGCCGTGCACGGGGGGACGGTACGGCTCGCGTTCCCCGGGGCCGGCGCCGCCGAGTCCCTCGACCCCACCGCGGGCCAGGCCACCTGTGACCTCGTGCGGTACGGGATCGTCTTCGACCAGCTCTTCGTCTTCGAACGGGGAGCCGCCCGCCCCTCACTGGCCACCGCCGCCGAGCCCGGCACCCGGGGCGAGAACTGCACTCTGACGCTGCGTCAGGACGTCACCTGGCACGACGGTTCGCCCTTCACCGCGGACGACGTCATCCACACCTTCCGGCACCGCGCCTCACCGGACCGCCCGTTCCCGAGCGAGCTGTCCCAGTACTTCGACCTCAAGGCGGCCGAGGCCCTCGACGCGCACACGGTCCGCGTCCCCACGGTCCGGCCGGTGGGTGATCCCGCCACCCTGTTCGCCGGGGCCGGCCTCTACGTCATCAAGGACGGTGCGAAGGACTTCACGGCCGACAGCACCCTCGGCACCGGGCCCTACCGGGTCACCCGGTTCCAGGCCGGAGTGGAGACCCGGTTGGAACGCCACGCCGCGTACTGGAACGGCGCCGGGAACGCCGAGCGGGTCACCCTGCTCAGCATCGACGACCCGCAGGCCAGGGTGAACGCGGTCAAGGGGGACCAGGCCGACTACGCGTCCGACGTCTCCTACGCGACGGCGAAGTCCGGCGTACCGGGCACCGGCATCCAGGTCCGGGGCGGCGGCGAGGCGCTGCGCACCACCTACGGATTCGTCCTCAACGTCACCCGGGGCGTCTGCGCGGACCCCCGGGTCCGCAAGGCCATCCGGTTGGGCATCGATCGCGAAGCCCTGGTCCGGTCCGTGTTCCTGGGATTCGGGGAGGTCGCGGGCGACCTCTTCGGCGCCGGGGCCAAGTACTTCCCGGACAGCGTCCCGGTACCCGACCGGGACGTCGCACGGGCCGAGGAACTCCTCAAGGCGGCGGGCGCGACCGGCAAGCCCTTCGTGGTCCGCACGGCGGAGTACGAGGCGGGGCTCAACTCCTCCTCGGAGCTGTTCGTCGAGCAGCTGAGGGGCCTCGGACTGGACGCGACCCTGGTCAAGGTCGGGGTGAACGAGGGCTTCGACCCGGCGGGCATGAAGGCGTGCGACGCGCTCGCCTTCCCCCTCGGCCCCTTCTCGCTGGCCCTCACCTACACCAGGTCCGCCGCCTACCCCAGCCTCGCCTTCCCCGACGAGGAGCTGAACGAGGCGGTCGCCACCGCCATCTCCACCACGTCCGAGACCGAGCGGTCCACGGCGTGGGCGACGGCCCAGAAGGTCATGCTCGACCGGGGCAACTGGGTGGCCTGGGGGCGCGGTGACGTGCTCAGCGTGGCGAAGGAGAAGCTCACCGGCGTCGAGGGCCGCGAGTCGCCCAAGTACCCGTGGCTGGGCAAGACCGGGTTCGTCGCATGAAGCCACCTGCCCTGCGGTACGTCTCGGGCCGGCTCGCCGTGGCGGCGGGCCTGCTCGGGGTGCTGTCGCTGGTCGTCCACGTGGGGGTCGACCTGCTCCCCGGCGATCCGGCGACCGCCCGGCTGGGCCCCGGGTCCACACCGGAGCAGGCCGAGCAGGCCCGCGAACGGCTGGGCCTGGACGAGCCGTTGGGCCAGCGGTACCTGGAATGGGCCGGCGGGCTGCTGCACGGCGACCTCGGCACGTCGGCCGGAGGCGCGCCCGTGGCGGAGCTACTCGCGGGCCGGCTGGAGAACACGGCCGTCGTCGCCGGTCTCACCGTCCTCCTCCTCGTGCCCGGTTCGCTGGCCCTCGGGGTGGCGCTCGGCCGCCGCGCGGGCCGGCGGCTCGACGGTGCGGGCTCGGCGGCCCTGCTATTGACCGTGGCCGTACCGGAGTTCGTGGTCGCGAGCGTCCTGGCGCTGGTCGTGGCCGGGCAGTTGGGGTGGCTGCCCGCCGCCTCCCTCGTACCGGCGGGGGAACACCCGCTGGCCCACCCGGAGGTCCTGGTGCTGCCGGTGCTCAGCCTGCTCGTGGTGAGCCTCGCGTACGCGAGCCGGGTGATCCGCGCCCAGACGGCGAGCGCCCTGCGGGCCCCGCACGTCGAGTTCATGCGCCTCAACGGGATACCGGAACGGGTGATCCTGCGGCAGGCGGTGCTCCCCGCCGTGCTCCCGTCCGCGGTGCAGATCTGGCTGGTCACCGCGGCCGGCCTGATGGGGGGAACCGTCCTGGTGGAGATGGTCTTCAGTTATCCCGGGATAGGGAAGCTCCTGGTGACGTCCGTGGAGAGCGGGGACCTCCCCGTGGTCCAGGCGCTGGCCATGGTGATGGGTGCGCTCACCCTGCTGGCCACGGTGGCCGCCGACTTGATCGCCACCTCCGTCGGCCGCACGAGGTCGGCATGAGCGCGACCGTGCCGCGGGGCGGCACCCTCCGCCGGTCCCGGTCCGTCCGGGCCCGGATCTGTGCGGCGGTGATCGGGGCCGTACTGCTGATCGCACTGCTCGGTCCGCTGCTGGCACCGCACTCCCCCACCGCCGCGGTCACCGCGCCCTACGCCACCCCGGGCGCCGGACATCTGCTCGGCGGTGACCACCTGGGGCGTGACGTGCTGTCCCGGCTCCTCGACGGCGGCCCGTCCGTCGTCCTCACCACCACCGTGGCCACGGCGGTGTCGGTGGCCGTCGGCACCCTCGCCGGGCTGGTCACGGCACTGCTGGGGCACCGGAGCAGCCGGCGGGGCGGGGCGGTGATGCGTCCCCTGGACGCGCTCGCCGCGGTTCCCCCGGTGCTGGCCCTGCTCCTCGTCCTCACCACCGTGCCCGGACGGCTCGGCGTGGTGCTGGCCGTCTCGGCGGCGAGCGCCCCGCTCTGCGCGCGGGTGGTCCACGCCGCCGCGGCCCCGGTTCTGCGACGGCCCCACGGGGAACTCGCGATCGCCCGCGGGGAGTCCTGGGGATGGCTGCTGCGGTACGAAGTGCTGCCGCTGGTCTCCCCCACGGTGCTCGCGGAGCTGGGGCTGCGCTTCGTCCTGGCGCTGTACCTGGTGACCGCCGCCGGGTTCCTCGGAGTCGGCCCGACCGGGACCGACTGGGGCACCCTCGTCGTGGAGGCGCTGCCCGGTGCGGCCCTCCAGCCGGCCGCGCTGTTGGCGCCGCTGCTGCTCATCGCCGTGCTCGCGGTGGGCGTCAATCTGCTGTCGGACACCATGACGCACCGCGAACGGGAGACCGCACGATGACCGCACCCACACCACCGGCGGGGACGGAGCCGCTGATCCACGTGGCGGACCTGCAACTGCACTCCGCCGAAGGGCCGGTGCTCGACCGGGTCTCGCTCACCGTGGCGTCCGGAGAGTGCGTGGCCGTGGTCGGGGCGTCCGGATCGGGAAAGACCACCCTCGCCCTCGCCGTACTGGGTCGGCTGCGCCCCGGGATCACCCAGCACGGCGGTCGGGTGCAGGTCGCGGGACGGCCCAGCCTGCCGGAGCCGCACCCCGAACTGCGGGGGCGGATCGCCGCGTACGTCGGCCAGGACGCGGGGACCACGCTCAATCCGTACCGCCGGCTGGGGAAGACCGTCCGCGCCGCGCTCGGCACCCGCGACGGTGCGGCGGCCGAGGCCCTGTTGCAGCAGGTCGGACTGGCGCCCTCGCTCGGCGCCCGGCGCCCCGCCGAACTCTCCGGCGGCCAGCAGCAGCGCGGGGCGCTGGCCGTCGCCCTCGCCCGGTCGCCGCGACTGCTGGTCCTCGACGAGCCGACCTCGGCGCTGGACCCGGTCGCCGCGGCGGAGGTGCGGGCGGCGCTGGCGCGGCTGCGCGCCCGTGGCGTCGCACTGCTGTGGATCACCCATGACCTGTCCTGTGTCGACGGCCTCGTGGACCGGATGGTCGTCCTGCACGAGGGGCGGATCGTCGAGGACGGTGCGGTGGACCGGGTGACCCGTTCACCCGAATCCGCCGCGGCCCGGCGCTTGGTCGCAGCGGCCCGCCGCGACCCACCGCGTCCCGCACCGGGGCCGGACGAGCCGGCCGCCCCGGCCCTCCGGGCGAGCGGGCTGCGGGCGGTGCTGGGGTCCCGGCCGGTGCTCCACGGCGTCGACCTGACCGTGCGCGCCGGGCGCTGTCTGGCCGTCACCGGTGCCTCGGGCTCCGGCAAGAGCACCCTCGCGCGGTGCCTGGCCGGACTGCACCCGCCCGCGGGCGGAGCGGTGTCGTGGGACGGCCGCCCGTTGGCACCGCACGCCCGTGCGCGTCCGGCCGTCGATCGCGCGGCGGTCCAACTGGTGCCGCAGAGCCCGGCGGAGACGCTGCACCCGGCGCAGAGCGTCGCGACGGCCCTGTCCAGGCCGCTGCGGCTGCTCCGCGGGATGCGGGAGCCTGCGGAGATCGAGGCGGAGACGGCCCGGCTGCTGGCGCTGGTCCACCTGCCGGCGGACCACCTGCGTCGGTTGCCCGGTGAACTCTCCGGCGGGCAGCGGCAGCGGGTCGCCATCGCCCGTGCGTTGGCGGCCGGGCCGCGGATGTTGCTGTGCGACGAGGTGACGTCGGCGCTCGACTCGGTGGCGCAGGCGTCCGTGTGGGAACTGCTGGACGAGTTGCGGACACGGGAGTCGCTGGGGCTGCTCGTCATCACGCACGACGCCTCGGTGGTCGACCGGATCGCCGACGAGGTGGTCGTCCTCGCCGAGGGGACGCTGGCCCCGGCCGATGTTCGGCAGCGGACTTCGGGCAGGGCACTGACCAGGGGATAGCTAAGGTTAGCCTTACTTCCCCGGGTGGGCGTTGGCTGCACGCTCGGGCAATGAGTCCAGCCCGAGGGGAAGTTGGTCCCCGACGCGGCAGGTGTGCGAGGAGAGCGGGAAGATGCCGGTTGCCATGGTGGACCATCAGATCCGGGTACCACGCACCCCGGGTGCACGAACGCCCGCCCGTGCGGGCGCGCCGGTGCTCCCCCGCGGCGGTTCGCGGACGCGGGCGCTGGCGCGGTCCGTCCTGGCCGTCCTGGCCGTCCTGCCGGGCGGACGCCCCGCTCGGCGCCCCGCTCCGGCCGGTGATGCGCGCCCGTGAGTCGAGAAGCCCTCCTCCCGCCCGTTCCGCAACCCGACCGGGGCGACGCGCGGAAGACGACCCGTGCGGTGCTGCGCGGAGCCGGCCTCCTGGTGGCAGTCGGCGTACTGCTGCTCGTGGTGGTCCTGAGCACCTGGATCGGAACGAAGGACACCTCCCTCGGGCAGGTGTGGTCCGCGATCCGGGGGGACGACGGTTCGTACGCCACCGGAGTCATCCGGGAACTGCGGCTGCCGCGCACCCTGATGGGGCTGGCCGTCGGCGCGGCGCTCGGGGTGGCGGGCACCGTGATGCAGGCCATCACCCGCAATCCGCTCGCCGACCCCGGGCTGCTCGGTGTGAACGCCGGGGCGTCGGCGGCGGTGGTCCTGGGCATCGGGGTCCTCGGCCTCGGCTCCTTCAACTCCCTGGTGTGGGCGGCCTTCGCCGGTGCCGGAGCGGCGACCGTCCTCGTGTACGTCCTGGGCGCCTCGGGGCGCGCAGGGCCGACCCCGGTCCGGCTCGCGCTGGCGGGGGCGGCGGTCAGTGCCTGTCTGGGCGGGGTCATCGGTGGGCTGACGGTCTTCAACACGGCGGCCTTCGAGTACATGAGGTTCTGGACGGTCGGCTCGCTGGCCGGCCATGACCCCGATCTGATGCGGCAGTTGCTGCCGTTCGTCGGTACCGGTCTGGTGATCGCCCTGCTGATGGCCCGTTCGCTCAACGCGCTGGCGCTCGGCGAGGAGCTGGGCAGGGCACTGGGCACCGGCGTGGCGCGCACCCGACTGGCGGCCGTGGTCACGGTGACCCTGCTCTGCGGTGCGGCGACCGCCGCCGCCGGCCCCATCGGATTCGTCGGGCTCGTCGTCCCGTTGGTGGCGCGCTGGATCACCGGCCCCGATCTGCGGTGGGTACTGCCGTACTCCCTGGTCCTGGCGCCGATCCTGCTGCTCACCTCGGACATCGTGGGGCGGGTCGTCCTGACGGAGGGCGAGTTGGAAGTGGGTGCCGTGACCGCGCTCGTGGGGGCGCCCGTGTTCATCGCCCTGGTGCGCCGACGCAAGGAGATCTCCCTGTGACGACCACCGGTGACCGTACCCGGACCGCCGCCCCCGTCACCGCCCCGCGGCAGCTCGGCGCGACCCGGCCGGTGAGCCTCCTCTCGGCGAGGGTCACCTTCCGGCTCCACCGACGCACCGCCGAGGTCTGTCTCCTCGCCGTGGTGCTGTCGGCCGTGGTGCTGGTGATCAGCCTCTGCGTCGGCGCCTACCCCGTTGCGCTGCCGGAGGTCGCGCGGGCGCTCTTCCAAGGCACCGGTGACCGGCTGGCCGTCCACTTCGTCAACCAGGAACGGCTTCCCCAGGCGCTGTTGGCCGTGCTGGTGGGCGCCGCACTGGGCATCAGCGGGGCCGTCTTCCAAAGCATCACCCGCAATCCCCTGGCCAGCCCGGACGTCGTCGGATTCAACAGCGGGGCGGCGACCGGAACCATCGCGGTGATCGTCTCCCTCGGCGGCGGAGCCGGTGCGGCGGCGATGGCGATGGGGGCCATCGGTGGCGGACTGGCCACCGCCCTGGTGGTGTTCCTGCTGGCCAGCCGGGGCGGACTGCACGGGGTGCGGCTGGTACTGATCGGCCTGGGGGTGACCGCGATGCTGGGCTCGGTGAACTCGTACCTGCTCACCCGCTCCAGCCTCAACACCGCGCAGAGCGCCCACGCCTGGCTGGTCGGCAGCCTGAACGGCCGGGGGTGGAACTCGGTGCAGTTGATCGCCCTCGCCCTGGTCGTCCTGCTCCCCGCGACGATGCTGCTCGGGAGGCAGTTGCGGATGCTGGAGCTGGGGGACGAACTCGCGTACGCGCTGGGGGTGCGGGTCGCCCGGGCGCGACTCGCCCTGACCGTGCTGGGCATCGGACTGTGCGCGGTGGCGGTGGCGAGCGCCGGGCCGATCCCCTTCATCGCACTGGCGGCGCCGCAGATCGCGGTGATGCTAACCCGCAGCCCCGGGGTGAGCGTGCTCGCGGCCGGGGCGGTGGGCGCCGCGCTGCTCTCGCTGGCGCACCTGGTGTCCAGTCAGTTCTTCACCGCCCTCGCCTGGGTGGGGCAGCGGGTGAGCTGGCTGAGGCTGGTGGACGACACGCAACGCAACAACCTGCTGCCCGTGGGCGTCACCACCGCGGTCCTCGGGGGCGCCTATCTCGCCTGGGTCCTCTTCAAGCGGCGGGGGGCGGGACGCGCCTGACCCGCCCCCCGCGTGCGGTGGTCAGACCTTCTTCAGCATCTTCTCGATCTCGTCGACCGCGCCGATGGCGAAGGAGTAGTTGGCCATCAGGAAGTGCTGGGAGGGGAACGCCCGGCCCGCCTTGACCGCCGGCACCGCCTTCCACAGCTGGTGATCGAGCAGCGCCTGCGTGGTGGGGGTGGGCTTCCCGTCGAACTGCACCGGGTAGATCAGTGCGGTGCAGTCGCGGAGGACGTCCATCTCCTCGTAGCTCTGGGGAATGAACTTCTCGCCCTTGGCGACGGGAATGCCGGCTCCGATCTTCAGGCCGAGATCGCGCATCACGGTCACCACCGGCGTCCCGAGGAAGAACTTGCCGCTGGGGCCGCCGCTCAGCGGGGCCCACACCGTGGTGGAGATCTGCTTGGCGTAGGCGGTCTTCACCTCCCCCAGGCGGGTCTCGTACCGGTCCTTCAGCTCGGTGAGCTGCGCCTCCCGGTTGACCGCCCCGGCGACCCTGGCGATCTGCTCGTGCCACAGGGCGCCGGCGGTCCAGTCGAAGTGGGCGACGGGGGCGACCGTCTTCAGCGCGCCGGACTTGTCCTTGTAGAACTGATCGACTATCAGATCCGGCTTGAGCGCCGCGACGGCCTGCGCGTTGGGCGTGCCGGGGGCGCCGATCGTCTTGACGTCCTTCAGCTTCCGGTAGTCCGCGGCGGACATCAGCGTGGGTACCGCGGTGCCGTCCGGAACGCCCACCGGCACCACGCCCAACTCCAGCAGCATCAAGGCCGCGTAGTTGTCGGTGACCACCACCCGCTGGGGGTTCTGCGGCACCGTGATGGTGCCGTTGTCCGTCTGCACGCTACGGGTGCCGCCCGCGGCCTTGCTCTCCTTGCCGTCGGCCTTTCCCCCGTCGTTCGACTCGCTCACACCGCAGGCCGTCAGCCCCAGGGAAGCCGCCCCCGCGGTCATCCCTCCCAGAATCGTCCTACGGCCCAGAGCAGGTGACTTCGTGCGCGAGCGGGTCATTTCCGTAACTCCTCTATCGGTCACACAGTGGAATCCCTCACGCCCACCACCCCAGGGGGTGGTGAGGTAAGGCTTGCCTAAGCTACCTCTTCCGGAGACGATCTAGGAATCCAACGGAATGCCATCAGTGAGGAGTTGCCGATCATGAGTGGGGCACCGGTCCGGAGCCGACACCACGACGACCGCCGATCGGGGGGACTGCGGGTGACACGCGTGCGGAACGTGGAGCGGATCACCCCGCACATGGCGCGCATCACCTTCGCCGACGACGAGTTGGCCGCACTGCACAGCAACGGGACCGACCAGCACGTGGCGCTGTACTTCTACGAGCCGGGGGTCGACCTGCCCCGGCCGTTCACCACCGAAGCCGCCCGCGCGCTCCTGCCCGTGGCCCGGCCCCGGCTGCGGCGGTACACCATCCGCCACCACCGGCCCGAACTCGGGGAGGTCGACATGGACTTCGTGCTGCACGGCGCCGACCAACTCGCGTCCGGCTGGGCCGAGCGGGCCGTACCCGGTGACGAGGCCATCTGGTTCGGGCCCAGCCCCGGCTGGGCCCCCGGCCCCGACACCGAGTGGGTGGTGCTCCTCGGCGACGAGACCGCGCTGCCCGCCATCGGTGCGATCCTGGAACAACTTCCGCCCGGTCTCCCGGTGTCGGCGTTGATCGAGGTCACCGACCGGGCCGAGGAACAGCAGCTGACCACCCGGGCGGACGCCCGGATCACCTGGCTCCACCGCGGTCGACGGTCCGCCGGTCACCTGCTGCACGAGCGGGCCACCACGCTGTCCCTGCCGTCCGGTCGGGGCCGGATCTGGGGCGCGGCCGAGCGGGACGTCGTACGCGGAATCCGCCGCCACTACGTCGACGGGCTCGGCGTCGCCCGCGCCGACACCCATCTCACCCCCTACTGGACCCGGGGCGAGACCCAGGACAGCGAGGTCTGACCGTGCCCGTCGCGGCAAGCACCCGCACCGCACCGCCCGGGCAGGTCGAACCCACCACCGGGGACGGGCTGCGGCTCCTCGCCGCGGTGCTGCGCCGGCGCTGGGGGCTGCTCCTGGCCGCCGTGCTCGGCGGACTCTGCTACCAGCTCGCGCTGATCTCCCTGCCCTGGACCATCGAACGCGCCGTCGACGAGGGCATCGTGGGCGAGGACGACGGGGCGCTGCGGCACTGGGCCCTGGTCGCCCTGGGCGTCAGTGCCGTCGCGGCGCTCGCCGAAGTGGCGCTCGGTTGGTTCTCCACGCTGGCCGGAACCCTGGGCGGCAAC
Source organism: Streptomyces sp. NPDC127068 (assembly GCF_042724695.1). NCBI lineage: Bacteria > Bacillati > Actinomycetota > Actinomycetes > Kitasatosporales > Streptomycetaceae > Streptomyces > Streptomyces sp. NPDC127068. The sequence goes on from NZ_JBHXEN010000038.1 coordinate 75,369, forward strand.
CGGTTGTACCAGCGGCTCGCCGATCGGATCGCAGGGCTCGACGGTCGACGCCTCGACCGGTTCGGCGAGGGCGATCTGGGGATGCGGGGCACCCGGGACGTCGATCTGGTCCGCACCTGGCTGATGGGTTTCGCCTCCTTCGTCAGCGGGGTCGTGGGATTCCTGCTGATGGTCATCGCCGTCGTCCGTCTCGATCCGCTCCTCGCCGTGGTCTGCCTGCTCTGCGTACCACCGCTGGTCTGGCTCAACACCCACTGGTTCCCCCGGCGCTTCGGCAGGGCCAACACCGCGCTGTCAACCGCCCACGGCAGCCGGGCCGACGCCGTCGAGGAACTGCTCTCCGCCAGCGCGGCCGTCCGCGGCATCGGCGGCGAACCCGCCCTGGTACAGCGGCACCACGCGCGCAGCGCCGGGGTCACCGACCACACGCTGGCCACGGCCCGCATCTCGGCGGACTGGGCCGCCCTCTCCCCCTTCGTGCCGGCCCTCGCCGTCGGCGCCGGGCTCGGTGTCGGGGGACTCGCCGTGCTGCGGGGCACCATGTCGGTCGGCGGCATCGTCGCCTTCACCAGTTGGATGAGTATGCTGGTGATGTGGGTGGGTGTGCTCACGCTCCGCATCAGTCAACTGAGCCAGGCCACGACGGCGGCCCGCCGACTCCAGGAAGTCCTGCTGCCCGGCCTCGACGAGCCCGCGTCCGGCGGCCTGCCGCTACCCGCGGAGGGGCAGCTCACCGCCGAAGCGGTCACGCGCACCGCGGAGGGACGGGTCGTCCTGGCACCGGTCGGTCTCACGGTCCCGCCCCGTGCGCTGATCGCGGTCACCGGTCCGACCGCCGCCGGCAAGACCACACTGCTGCGGGTGCTCGCCGGGCTCGTCCCGCCGGACGGCGGGTCCGTCGACTTCGGCGGGGTCCCCCTGCACCGGGCGGACCCCGACGACACCCGTCGCCGCATCGGCTTCGTCCCCCAACGCCCGGGGACCCTCAGCGGCACCCTCGCCGACAACCTGCGCCTGGGGGGCGACTTCGCCGACGAGGAGTTGCACGCCGCCTGTCGCGTCGCGGCCCTCGACGGTGACCTCGACGCCCTGCCCGACGGGCTCGACACCGAGGTCGGCGAACGCGGCAACACCCTGTCCGGCGGCCAGCTCCAGCGCCTCGCACTGGCCCGCGCCGTGCTGCGCCGCCCCGCCGTGCTGCTGCTGGACGACGTCACCTCCGCCGTCGACACCGCCACCGAGCGCACCCTCATCGACCGACTACGGGAGTGGTCCGGTGCGACCGCCGTGGTCTGGGCCACCCACCGGCCGGCCGTGCTGGCGGCGGCCGACCGGGTGCTCACCCTCGAATCCGCCGGAGCCCCGGCCCGTACGAAGGACCGGGTGACCACCGGTGGCTGAACAGGAACCGCTCTCCGCGACCCCCGACCAGCGCGGAGTGCTCCGCCGGACCTGGCCCCACCTGCGCGAGCACCGCCGTGCCGTCGTGGTCGCCCTGGCCACCGGCGCCGCCGCCACCCTGACCACCGTGGCGGTGCCCGCGGTCATCGGCGCGGGCGTCGACCGACTGCTGGCCCGGGACCGGACGGGTTTGCTCGTCGCCGTCGGTGCGCTGACGGCACTGGCCCTGCTCCGGCTGCTGCTGTTCCGACGGGCCGAGATCCTCCTGACGGCGGTCGGCGAACGGGTGGTGCGACGGCTGCGGGACCTGACCGTCGAGCGCCTGGCCCGGGCCCCGTTGCGCTTCCTGGAGGCCCAGCCCTCCGGCGACCTGCTGCGCCGGACCACCACCGAGATCGCGGACCTGGCCACCTTCGTCCGGGCACAACTGCCCGAAGTGCTGGCCGTCGCCGGCTACCTCGTCTTCACCACGGTGCTGCTGCTCTGCTACTCGCCCTTGCTGACCCTCGTCACCCTGCTGGTCTTCGTCCCGGCGATCGGCTGGGTGCTGCGACGCTTCAAGAAGGCCGCCGCGCCCGCGTTCGCCGCCGAGGCCGCCGCCGCGGGTACCGTCGCCGCGACGTACCGGGAGCTGGTCCAGTCCCGCGAAATGCTGGTGACCGGTGGGGGCGTGGACTTCTGGCGCGCGCGGTTCCGCGAGGACACGGACCGGCGTTACCGGGCCGCGCGGCGCAGTCAGCGCGCCCTGTTCGTCATCAGCCTCGCGCGGCTCGTCCAGGGGGCGACCACCGCCGTGTTGCTGCTGGTCGGCGGTTGGCTCGCCGCCGAGGGCCGGATCAGCGTCGGCACCGTCGTGGTCTTCGTCCTGGCGACCCGTCAGCTCTTCGACTCGGCCACCCAGGCGTCCCATCTGCTGGGGCAACTCCAGCTCACCGCGGTGGGCCTCGCCCGGCTCTTGGACCTCCTGGCCCGCACGGCACCCCGGAGCAGCCCCGTCCGGTCCGCGGGCGCGGCGGTGCCGACCGCCGGGCGGGGAGTCCTTGAGGTGGCGGGGGTGCACTACGCGTACGTCTCCTCCACCCGGGTCCTGTCGGGGGTGGACCTGCGGTTCGAGGCCGGGGAGCGGGTCGGCCTCGTCGGTCCGACGGGGGCGGGCAAGACGACCCTGGCGAAACTGCTGACCGGGCTCTACGCACCCGACTCCGGCAGTGTCCGCTACGACGGTCGGGACCTGCGTGACCTACCGGCGCAGGAGGTGCGCCGGCGCATCGTCCTCATTCCGCAGCGGGTGCATCTGATCCGCGGCACGCTGTTGGACAACCTCGGTCTGGTTCCCGAGGAGCCCGGGGAGGACAGGATCAGGTCGGCCGTGCACGACCTCGGACTGACCGCCTGGGTCGATTCCCTCCCCGGCGGTCTGCACACCCCGCTCGGAGGCGGTGCGGGCGGACTCTCGGCGGGGGAACTCCAACTCATCGGCCTGGTGCGGGCCGCCCTGGTCGATCCGGGCGTACTCGTCCTGGACGAGGCGTCCGCCGACCTCGACCCGGAGACCGCGCTACGGGTCGAGACGGCGATCGACACGCTGCGGGCGGATCGCACCCTGATCGTGGTCGCGCACCGCGAGGCCACGATAGACCGGCTCCCCCGGGTCGTCCGTCTCGCCCCAGGGGCGGTGCCGACCGGGCGGTGAGTACGGGGGGCTCAGGCTGACTTCTCCTTGCGGGCGCCCGCGCTCGGAAAGCACGTCGGCACCCGGGAACGCAGGGGTGTCCCGGCCAATCACTGCTGCTTTTCGGACACCTGCGCCATCATCACTCGGTGCTCACGCACCGCGCGTGACCACGCTGCCGGGTCTCTGGCCCACGTCTCCGTACGGCCCGGACCGCGGCCCCGCGCCGACCGTCCTGGTCGTCGGACTGCCCTCCACCTCGTACCGGCTGCGCATGGACTGGAGCATGAGCGTCATCACCCGCGGCGGCGGGGAACGGCCCTCGGGCAGCTTCAAGGTGACGCCCGCGGCGCTGAAGCACACCAAGGTGCCGACGGTCAGCGGTACGGCGAGGGTGGGCGCCAAGCTGACGGCCCAGCCGGGGACGTGGACGGGTGGGCGGTCACCAAGCCGACCTCCTCGGTTGCGCGTTGATCCGCTGAAGGACCGAAGCGGGCGTCGTCGTGCCCCGTCATCGAACGCTCGGTGACGGGGCACGCGTCCGTTTCCGGCGGCCGGCGCCGCTACGCGTGCTGCCGCGGACCCGCCGTGCTCGCCCGCTTCTCGAAGACCAACTGGCTCCAGTGCACGCCGTCCCGACCGAGACGGTCCTCGCCGCCACCCCGGTGGAGCAGGAAAAGCCCGTGTTCGGCGGCGAGTTCGACCGTCTCCCCCGCCGGCACGTCGAACATCCGCCGGTCGTGCGGCGGCTCCCCGTGCCGCAACGTGATCACCAGACGCCCGCCCTCGGTGAGCAGTTCGCCCAGCCGGGCCATGGCCAGCGGCCGTTCGTCGCGGTCCAGATGCATCCACACGGCCGACAGGAGCAGCAATCCGAAGGGGCCCCGTACGGTGCCCAGTTCCGGTAGTGCGTCCGCCACCCAGACGATCTCCTCCGGATGCAGACGCACCGCGGTCTCCCGCATCGCCCGCACCGGTTCGACCGCCGTGACCGCGAAGCCCAGCCGGGCCAGTGCGGCGGCGTCCCGTCCGCTGCCCGCCCCGATGTCGGCGGCTGCGGCGGGCGGCACGGGCAGGAACGGCGCCACCTCCGCGTACAGGGCCGGGAAGCTCAGGCCCTCGTACCGTTCGGCCAGTGCCGCCGCGTGCTGTTCGTAGTACCGCTGCGCACCGGGCAGTGGCTGTGCCCGTGGGGCGTCCGGCTCGGCCGAGTCCATGCGGCAACTCTACGGCCGACCCCGGACGGGGTCAGTCGTACGCGGGTTTCGGGGTCGTGGCACGGGCCGGCGGAAAACACCTGGAAGACCACGACCGGGAGGGGTAGCCTGCCGCCGATGACTACTCCTTCCCTCCGCAGATTGGGGGCCCCGTCCGCGCAAGGTGAGTGCTGATGCTCACTCAGACCGCTGACCGGGTTGCCCGCTTGTCCCTGTGGCTGCGCGTGCGCGAGTTCGCCGTGCCGCCGTCCATGATCGAGACCGCGACCGTCCGTCGTTCCGCCGGGGACTGGGCGGGGGCGTGCGCCGCCGCTGGCGTCGACGTCGATCTCGACCTCCGTTCCACCGCCCGCACGCACGGCCGGGACCTCGCGTCCCGGGTCCGGACGGACCTCCGTTCGCTCGCGCCCGACCTGTTGCGCTGGCACCTGCCGAGAGTCGCCCCCGACGGGCTGCTCCGCCCGGGGCTGACCGTCGCCCTGGCCCGGTACGACACCGAAGACGGTGACGACCGCCGACGGGTGCACCTCGTGGCCCGTACTCCTCCGGCCTGGGCGGAGGGGGGCCAACGCATCAGCCTCGCACTGTGGGACGGGTCCCCGCACGGGGCCGGCGCCCATCCGCGGCCCCGGCCCAGCCGACGGTTCCGTCTGGACCTGCACCGTCATCTGTGGGACGCGCGCAGGGCGGAGGAGCTGCGGTTCCGGTCCGGCGCCGACCGCCCGCCCTCCCGGGTCGGCCCGCCTTCCCCCGTCCGGTCGCCTTCGCCCGTCCGACAGTGGGAGCACGGGAACCCGCCGTTGCCGGAGGTCGTGGAGCAGCACTGCGCCGTCGACCGGTGGGCCGCCGAGGCCCGCATCCTGCTCCGCTCCGAAGGACGGAGTACCGGTACCGTCATCCTGCGGCTGCGGGCACGGCACCGGCTCGTCCTCGGGCTGGACGAGGAGCGGGACGGCCTCGGGCCGCCGGCCCTCCGGGTGGTCGGCGCGCCCCGTGACGGCAACGTCTCCGCGTTTCCGGTCCTGCCCGACGCGGCCACCTGGGTGCTTCCCGATCTGGAACTGCTGCGCAGCGGCTCCCTCGACGCCGACCGGCTGCACCCGCTGGTCGCCGCCGCGTTGGCCCGCGACGCCCGGCCGTCCGGTTCCTTCCGACCGCCGGACCGGTCGGCGCGTTCACGCGTGGTGGAGTGCCGGGGAGCGCGGCATCGACTCGGCTTGGTCAATGGCGTGTTGACGCCGTTGGACCACGGAGCCGTCGAGCTGCGGCGTGAGGAACTGCTCCTCGCGCTGACCGGGACGCCGCTTCCCTGTCTACAGGCCGTCGACGAGGCGCACCGGCACCCAGAGCGCCTCACGGACATCCGCGAGCGACTGCACCACGGGGACACCGCCGGTGCGCTGGCCGTCGTCGAGGAACTCCTCGGTCCGGCCGCACTGCTGCGGAGCGGCCCGCTGCGGGACGCGCTGGAGACGGCCGTCCAACGGCGGATCTCCTACGGCCTGTTCCGGGCGGGACTGGCCGAACCGGGCCCCCGTCAGCTCCGGCCGGGTCCGGACCGCCCCCGTGACCACCGCTCACATCCGCGTCACACGACCGCTCGCTGACCCGAGACGTCTCCGCTGCGCCCGCTCCTTCCCCTTCCCCACCCGACGAATCTCCCCAGGTGATCAGACATGCCCGTGTTCGCTCCGCCCGTTCCCTCCTCCGACCCCGTCCACGCAGGCGGTCTCGGCATCGCCGATGAACTCCTGGGTCTGCTGCGCGCCACCACCACCGAGCCACGGCCCGACGACCAGTTGGAGGCGCTGACCCTGGCGGTCGCCGCCGACCTTCCGGTGCTGCTCTGGGGTGAGCCGGGCATCGGCAAGACCGCGGCCTTGACCCAGCTCGCCGACGCGCTCGACCTCCCGCTGACCACGGTGATCGCCAGCGTGCACGAGCCGTCCGACTTCTCGGGGCTGCCCGTGCTCGGGGACGACCCCGCGGAGCAGGGGGTTCCGATGGCCCCGCCGGACTGGGCCGTGCGCCTGGTGCGGGCCGGCCGGGGGCTGCTGTTCCTGGACGAACTGTCGACCGCGCCACCGGCCGTCCAAGCCGCTCTGCTCCGTCTCGTGCTCGAACGTCGCATCGGCGCGCTGCGGCTGCCGCCCGGGGTCCGGATCGTCGCGGCGGCCAACCCGCGGTCCTCGGCGGCGGACGGTTGGGAGCTGAGTGCGCCGCTGGCCAACCGGTTCGTGCACCTCCAGTGGACGCATGACCCCGAGGTCGTCGTCCGCGGTCTCGGCGGGACCTGGCCGCTGGCGACGCTGCCCCGCCTCGAACCGTCGGCCCTGGCCGGGGCGGTGGCCTTCGCCCGGCGCGCGGTCTGCGGGTTCCTCGCCGCGCGGCCCGGGCTCGTACACCGCCTCCCCGGCAACGAGACCCGTCGGGGCGGCCCCTGGCCCTCCCCGCGGAGCTGGGACATGTCCCTGTGCCTGATCGCCTTCGCGACGGCTGCCGGGTCCTCCCGGGAGGTGCTGGCCGCGCTGGTCAGGGGCACCGTGGGGGACGGTCCGGGGCTGGAGTTGCTGGCCTTCCTTGACCGGATGGACCTGCCGGACCCCGAGGAACTCCTCGCCGATCCGACGGGGGCCGCCCTGCCCGAGCGGGGCGACCTGCGCCAAGCCGTGCTCGACGGCGTGGTGGCGGCCGTCCGGACCCGCCCCGAGAAGTCGCGTTGGGACGCCGCCTGGGCCCTGTTGGGTCGTGCGGTGGAGACCGGCCCCCCGGACCTCGTGGTCGTGCCCGCCACCACGTTGGCCACGCTGCGCCGCGAGGACTGGGACGTGCCGGCGTCGATCGAGCGGCTCGCCGGAGTGGTCGGCCTCGCCCGGCGTGCGGACGACGTGGCGGTCCGCTCCGCGACCGGGGCGAGGGCCGGGCGGTGAGCGCGGGCCTGCCGCCGGTCCTGGACCGGGAGAAGCTGTTCGCCGCGCGGCTGCACGCCGTCCGGGTCCGTCCCTATCTGGCGACCGCGCTGTTCGCCCTGCACCCCGTGGAGTCACGGCGGGTGCCGACGATGGCCGTCGACGCGTACTGGCGGTGCTACGTCTCACCGGCGTTCGTGGCACGGACACCGGTGGAGGACCTGGCGGCGGTGTGGGTGCACGAGGTGTCCCATCTGCTGCGTGATCACCACGGGCGCAGTGCCCGGATCGCCCGGCAGGAAGGGCTGACCGGGTCCGGGGACCGGCTCCGCATGAACATCGCCGCGGACTGTGAGATCAACGACGACGTCTTCGGCGACGGGCTGGTCCGGCCGGAGGGCGCCGTCCAGCCGGGGGCCCTGGGCCTCCCGCCGGGCAAACTCATGGAGGAGTACCTGCGGCGGTTCCGGCTCGGACCGCGCACCCAGGAACTGGCCTGGCTGGACTGCGGCAGCGGCGCCGACGGACGCGAACGGGAGTGGGACCTGGGGCCGGAGGGGGCGCACGGACTCAGCACCCAGGAGCGGGACGCGGTCCGGTTCCGGGTGGCCCGGGGCATCAACGGCCGCCCGGGCGACACCCCGAAGGGTTGGCGGCGGTGGGCGGAGGAGGTGTTCCACCCGCCGCAGCCGTGGCGGGAGTTGCTGGGGGCGGCGGTCCGCGCCGCGGCCTCCGGCTCGGGTGGCAGCCAGGACTACTCCTACGGTCGTCCCGCACGACGCTCGCCCGGGGTGCCCGGCGTCGTCCTGCCGAGTCTGCGGCGCAGACCGCCCCGGGTCACCGTCGTCATCGACACCTCGGGGTCGGTCAGCGACGCCGAACTGGGGAGCGCGCTCCTGGAGGTCACCGCGATCTCCCGGGCCGTGGGCGGGCGCCGCGACCTGGTCACCGTGGTGCCGTGCGACGCCGCCGCCCGGCTCGCGCACCCGCTGTGCAAGGCCGAAGGCGTCCCCTTGATGGGCGGCGGCGGTACGGATCTACGCGCGGGCTTCGCCAGGGCGCTCCGTGCCGGGCCGCAGCCGGACGTCGTGGTGGTCCTCACCGACGGCCAAACGCCCTGGCCGGACAGCCGGCCACCGTGCCGGACCGTGGTGGGGCTCTTCCCCCGCTCTACCACGGCCTCGTGGAGCGAGGACGATCCCGACCACGTGCCCGAGTCGCCGCCCGCGTGGGCACGCGTGGTCACCATCGGATCGACGTCGGCGACCTGCTGACGCCGTCCCGCCCTGTGGTGAGGGCGGGCGTTCGACGGGGCGGACCCGCGTGGGTCCGCCCCCTCACCTGGACCTGTCGGTACTCCGCGGGCCTCAGCCCGCGAGGACCTCACCGAAGTACGAGAGTCCGGTGGCCCCACCGACCGAACCGGCGCCGAACGACGAGGACCCGGTGGCCGTGATGCCGCTCCGCCCGGCCGGGAGGAGCCACACCGAGCCCGCACCGTCGTTCTCGGCGAAGGCGCCGACCACCAGTTCGGCGCGACGGTTCCCGTCGCTGTCCACGAGCTTGACGGACGCCCCGAACTGGTCGTGGGACTCGCCGGTACCGGGCACCCCGGCCGTGTTCTGCGTGAAGGTCTTGGCGCCGCTGCCGGTCAGTCCCCTGGCGGAGCCGTGCAGCACGGTGACCGAGCCCGTCGCCTTCCGGCTCCCGGTCGCCTCACCGGTCGCGCCGACGGCGATGTCGGCGTGGCCGTCGCCGTTGGTGTCACCGGCCGACAGGCTCCAGCCGAAACGGTCTCCCGGCGTGGCGCTGCCGGGAACACCCGCGGTGTCCTGGGTGATGCGCACCGGGGTGCGGGTCGACAGGCCGGCGGCGCTGCCGTAGGTCACGGTGATCGCTCCGCCCCGGCCGCCCTGGGGTTCGTCGGCGGCCTTCTCCATGAAGTTGCCGGTGACGATGTCGCCGTAACCGTCCTTGTCCACGTCGGCGATGACCGCCTCGTACCCCCCGGCGACCTTGCCCGAGGACTTGAGACCGGTCGTGGACCCCTTGTAGAGGACGCTGCGGGTGGGGAACTGATCACCGCTCTGCTGCTGGCCCATGACCAGGAGGTCGGTCGCACGGTCCCCGTTGACGTTCCCCGCGACGATCTTGTCGGCGCTGACCCCGGTCTGCCGCGAGGTGTCGATGCCGGTCCGGCCCGCCGCCTTGCCGGAGCGGGAGATCGGTCCCTTGAAGACGTTCAGCCCGGTGCTGGAGTTGCTGAGGGCGGCCAGGTCGGCCTGCCCGTCCCCGTCGAAGTCCCCGGTCGCGACGCCCCAGCCGATCGCGTTGCGGTGGGTGGGCAGCGGCGACGACAGGTCGACGCCCGACTTCAGACCGCGCGAGCCGCCCCAGACGACGGTGACGACGCCGAAGGAGTCGGCGTTGCCGATCCGTTCCCCGTGCACGCCGACCACCAGGTCGGTGTAACCGTCACCGTCGAGGTCACCGGTGGCGAGACGGTCACCGAAGTGGTCGTCCTTCTCCGGCACACCGGGTACGCCGAGGGTGGCCTGGCTGATGAGGGCGCGCTTGGACTTGTCGAGGCCGTTCTTGGTGCCGTAGACCACGGCCACGTATCCGGCTCCCGCCCGTCCGTCGACCTTGCCCAGGGGCGCGGCGATCGCAAGGTCACGGTATCCGTCGCCGTTGAAGTCGCCCGGCAGTCCGGACGGCGCGGCAACGGCGCTGCCTCCGGTGGCGAGCAGGAGCCCGCCGACGAGAGCGGCCGACGCCGTGGTGGACAGGGCGGCGCGGAGGTGATGTCGCATAGGTGTCTTTCTTCTTCCTGCGGCACGGTGGGCGTCGGAGCGCCCAGCCGAATCGGTGGTGCCGGACCGATCGTCTGCGGGAGGGGGCTGGCCCTGACGGACCTCCTGTACCGTGCACGGATCGTCCGGCGCTGGTGGGACCCCCGAAGGGGCCCGGAGGTTGTACGGCCGAGACGAACTCGGAACCCCGCTCGTCGGAACGCCGCCGCGGCGCGCTTGCGTTATCCGGAGGCGCCGGGAGGGTGCTCACGGGGATGATCATTTGTGGAAGGGCACGGCTGGGCCGCGCGCGCGGCTCCAGGTACGTGACCGGGGAGAGGGAGAATCACGTGGAATCCAGCATCCGAGACCTGTACGGGCGCATCGCGGACCGGTTCGGTGACCTGATCGAGAACTGTCCGCCGGAGAAGTGGGACCAGCCCTCCCCGTGCCCCGGGTGGAGCGCCCGGGACGTCGCCGCGCACGTCGTCTCCAACCATCGCAGGGCCGTTGCCGGGCTGGACGGGTCGGCCTACTCCGCACCGGCTCGGGATGACGATCTGCTCATGGCGTGGGGTGCGGCCTCCGCTGCCGTCCAGGCCGGGCTACGTGACCGGGCGACGGCCGGCGTGCTCCTGGGCGAAGAGTTCGGAGGCATCCCCTTCGCGGAGTTCGTGAAACGCATGGCGTGTGCCGACACCTTGGTTCACACCTGGGACCTCGCCAGGGCGACGGGGCAGGGCGAGGACCTGGACGCCGAAGGCGTGTCGATCGCCCTGGCCATGCTGCTCCCCGAGGACGACGACATCCGCCTGCCCGGGGCCTTCGGCACGAAGGTCGCTTCGACCACCGGCGCGGACACGCAGACCCGTCTGTTGAACTTCCTGGGCCGACGGCCCTGACGGCACCGGGGCACCTGGCCCCGGAGGTGGCGGCCCCCCCCGGGGGGGGGCCCCCACCCGGCGCCACCCCACTCGTACACCCGGGGAGGCGGGCGCCGGGGGGGGGGGGGAGCGACC
>NZ_JBHXEN010000038.1:86388-90439 GCF_042724695.1 Streptomyces sp. NPDC127068
CCACCCCCGCCTTTTTAACTTCGTGGGCGTCGGGCCCTGCCGCCACGGGGGAACCGGGCCCGGGGGGGCCCCCCCCCCGTCGGGGGTCGCCACCGACCGGGCTCACACCAGTTCGAAGCGCTGGTTCGGCTGCCGCGTGGGGGCGGGCTTCGCGTCCCACGCCTTGGTGGTCCGCAGGTAGAGGTAGATCACCGAACTCATCGCCACGATGAGGAGGGGGCCGAACACCCACGGGTAGGTGGCCATCTCCATCGACAGGTAGCGGTACGAGATCAGGAACGCGGTGAAGACCGTTGCACCGTAGGCGACCAGCACGACGCCCGCCCGGTCCCAGCCGCGGTCGAGCGCACGCAGCGCCGCCTCGATGGTGAGGGTGAACACCACACCGGCCACGAGGTCGACACCGTAGTGGTAGCCGAATCCCAGTGTCGCGCTGAGCGTGGCGATCAGCCAGATCGTGCCTCCGAGCCGCAGCAGGCGCGGCCCCTTCCGGGAGTGGAGGAAGATCGCGACGGCCCATGCCGTGTGCAGGCTCGGCATGCAGTTGCGCGGGGTGATCTCGTCGAAGGGCATGTGTTGGGGGGTGGTGAGACTCGGCGAGGTGTCCGGCCACAGGTTCGCCACCGCCCAGTGCCCGCCGTCGGCGCCGTAGGCGAAGATCGGCCCCACCACGGGGAAGATCATGTAGATGCCGGGGCCGAGCAGTCCGATGACCAGGAAGGTGCGCACCAGGTGGTGTCCCGGGAACCGCCGTTCGGCGGCCACGTGACGCAGCTGGTACACGGCGAAGACGACCGCGGCGACCGCGAGCTTCACATAGACCCAGTCCAGGACGTTGGCGCCGATCGGGCCGGTGGCATTGACCAGTCGGCCCACCCACCACGACGGGTTGCCCAGCGCGTGATCGGCGGTCGCCACGTACTGGTCGAGCACCTCGGGGCGGGTCTTCGACGTGATCAGCAGCCAGGTGTCACCGGTCTTCCGGCCGGCCACCAGGAGCAGGCCCAGCCCGACGCCCTTCAGCAGGAAGATGCGCTCCGGGCCGGTGCGACGCGCCACCGCGATGACCGCCCAGCCGATGACCACCCACAACGCGCCGTTGCCGTACCCCTGCTCGGCGCCGAGCGGCCACCGCACGAGTGCGAAGACGATGTCGATGCCGACCGCGATTCCGGCGGAGATGAAGCGTTGCCGCCAGGTGAGCACCACCATCATCAGCGCCATGCTGGCGTACAGCAGGGGCCCGGACGCGGGACGGAGCACCACCTCTCGCGCCTGGTGGACGATCGGCCCCGGCAGGTCGTAACGACGCGCGGCGATCTCCAGTGCGACCAGGAACGCGAGGGCCACCACACTCGCCGTGGCCCACAGCAGCACCCGCGGTTGACGCCATGCAGCGAACCCAGTCCTGCAACCTATTCGTGAGAAAAACTGCGATATTACACGTATCAACTGTTTGGCCGATTTGTTATTGGATTCGATGGGACGGTCGTTCTCCGCGCCGGGCGGCACGTTCCAAGCGGGGTCGGGGGGCAGGACGATCACCGATAATCCGGTCATGTTATCGAATCCGCTCGGGTGGTCCCGGCTGCCGACCTGGTCCGCTACCGAGCGTCCCGCCCCCGTCGCCAGCAGGCACGGCCACCGGCCGGGCAGGCGGGGTCGGCGAGCGGACGGCCGTCGAAGAGGCCGTCCTCCCCTCTCTCTCCCCCCGACGAGGAAGGTCCCCACCGCCCGGTTCACGGGCGAGGGGACCTTCTTGCGTGCACCGGCGGTTACTTGCCGCGGTACGCGTCGTACACGGTCACGCTGGCCTTGCCACCCCGGGTGTCGGCGACCTCGCCACGCAGGGCTACCGTCTGCCCCCGGGCGGGGTTCTTGACGGTGATCTTCCCCTTGGCGACGGGCGTCTGCTGCCAGGTCGTACCGCCGTCGTAGGAGACCGAGACGGCGAGGGACTTCAGCCCCGCACCCGCCGCGGGCCCCTGCACCGTCACCGGGAAGGTCACCGTACGGTCCGCCGCAACGGTGCCGTCCAGGTCGACCTGGGCACCGAACCGCACGGTGGACAGCCCGGTGCGCGTCTGCCCGTCCGTCGGCGGCTTCGCGCTGCGGAAGGTCCAGGAGCCGTCGATGCGGGTGCCGACCTCGGAGACCGTACGGTCGCGCGTGGCCGAGGTGGCCAGGGTGTACTCGGCGTCGTCGGCGCCGACCGCGTAGGACTTCCAGGTCTCCGGCGTGTTGTCCACCTCCCCGATCTTGGTGGTGCCCTGGTGGAGGGTGGTCTTGGCCGAGGAGTACCAGGACTGGCCGACGTTGCCCCGGCCGTCCGAGAACAGCGGCACGAACGCCTTGAGCCTGTTCCCCTCGCGGAAGACACCGGTCTGCTCGTGCATCAGCGGGGAGTGCACGGCGGAGCCGAGGGTCATCCGGTGGCTCGTGCCCGGGCGGAACTCCCGTTCCGGGGCGGTGTACTCGATCTCCTCCGACCCGTGGACGTCGAGGTGCTGCGACCCGGACAGGGACCAGAGGTTCGCCTTCCCGTCCGTGGCCAGATGGTGGGTCCGGGAGCCGGGGAGGGCGAAGGAGTACGCGGAGTTGAAGTCGAACCGCTCCTTCCCGCCCAGCGCCGTCGTGTGCCCCTTCTTCCCCTGGACGGAGGCACCGAGGGTCGCGGTGACCTTGGCGAAGTCGTCGGCTTCGAACCTCTTGGTGTAGCTGACCGACCTCGCGGCGGACGCTCCTGGCGGTGGTCTGATCGTCCGCGTGGCCGCCGGGCCGTGGATGGGCGTGTCCAGAAAAGCGGGCGACCGATTGTATGCCCAGGTCGTCGCCATGGCCAGCAAGGCAATCAAGCGAGGCAAGCCGTTCGTCGATATGAGGCAGCTGCCCCGGGGACCCTTCCCCGTGCCGACCATCGGGTTCTGGCCTTGCCCCGACAACCGTCGTGTGATCATCTCCTGCACCGACATTACTTCCGGCTGGTCGGGACGCTTCACTGCCGACGGGCGCTGGCGGTTCAACATCAGCGAGATCCGTCCCAGCATCGGACGCGCCATCGAGAGCAAGCTGCGAAAGCAGCTGGCGGGAGTCCGTGCCGTGGCAGCGAGCAGACCGATCGGGCTGCTCATCGACAGCCGGCCCATGCTCAGCCAGGGGAAGAAGAAGCCCGAGCCGGTCTTCGACCTGCCGCCCCCAGTGGTCGGGCAGCTGATCCACGAGATCGCAGAGGAATGGCCTGGTGTGCTGAGTAAGGCGTGGTTGGTGTCCCCTCTGTCCGGCGTGACGCCGGTGTATGGCAAGGGGAACGGCCTCAGCTGGTGAACGGCCCAGTGACGGGATCAACCGATTCGGCTGCTTGCCTGCGGCGGCGCTCGTCGAGGCTGGTGATCCCGGCAAGGCTCTGGACCTGTTCCTCCAGGGCGGCTTTATCCATGGTCAGCTGGCGCATGGCCTCGGCATAGATCCTCAGCTGCTTGCGGAGGTCGGTGTTCTCCCGGCGGAGCCGTGCAAGGTCGTCCTCGCGCTTCGTGGTGTCCTTGGCCGTGGTTCCCGCTTGGCGCCGGGCATCGAGCTGGGACTTGAACCACTCGATCTGGTCGGGGTAGCTGAGGTACTTTTCCGTGGTCAGAACAGTTGAGTGACCCAACAGATCGCGCAGCACCAGCAGCGGGTCGGCCTTGGAGAGATAGAAGACCATCGCGGCATCGGCGTCGGTGTCCCTCACCAGCTTCGCCGCCTGCCGGTAGTGCCCGCTCACCAGGTATTCCAAGGTCCTCATCGAGAACGTGTGGCGACATCGGTGGGGCCACACGTGCGGGAACCGGGGCTCGAAGCGAGCCCGGATCCGGTCGGATGTCCGCTCGAAGACCGTCGCCCAGGCGGTGAACGGGCCGCCCCCGTTCTTAGAGGTCGTTTTCATCACTAGTGCGGTGTTATCAGCGCCTTTGCGCCCGCTGGGGTGCTGATGCTGGTGGGACTGTCGGGTCCGTTCTGGCTTTCTGAGGCTGAGGGTGTGGTGTCCGAGACGGAAGTCGGCTTGCGCCTGTCT